>JBKKCW010000030.1:0-3706 GCA_046712485.1 Candidatus Limnocylindrales bacterium | reverse complement strand
CGTGTCGTTGCCGGCGAGGATCAGGGTTCGCGGCTCGCCTTTCACGATCGTGTTGGAGTCCGCCCGGTCGTTCTGGCTGAACGTGTCGCGCGCGGCCTCCACGACGGCCCGGAACGTGTGGAACCCGGCTTCGGACGGCTCGATGTCGGGGAACGAGAAGGTGTTGATGCCCGCCTGGAGCTCGACAGCGTCTGTCGCGATCAGGGTCCCGTTCATGAACAGGCGGAGGGTCGCGGGCTGGGCCACCGTCGAGCGGATCTCAACCGTGACTGGGATCTCCTCGCCGAGTGTCGCCGTCGATGGCGTCGTCAGGCGCTCGATCAGGACCTCGTCGACGTTGCCGAGGCCGATCCGCCGCGTCTCGATCTGGACGCCCTGCGTCGCGGCCAGCGCGGCTTCCGCCTGGCCCCCGCCCGTCGTGTCGTTGCCGTCCGAGAGCAGCACGATCCGTTTCTGCGTGTCGTCCGGGAAGAGCGCCACGGCCAGTCGAAGCGCGGCCCCGATGTCGGTCGCCGACTTGACCGGTGTTGATGCCAGGCGATCGATCTCGGCCAGGTCGGACGGGAGCCGTTCCACGAGAGCGTCGCGACCGAAGGCGACGATCCCCGCGACGTCGCCATCGGGTCGCTCCGCCAGCGTCTGCCGGAGGAACGCGAGGGCATCCTCCCTGCCGGCGTTGCCGACCGAGTCCGAGAGATCGACGACGAAGACCGTGGCGAGCCGGTCGACCGGCAGGACGAGCTGGAACCCGGCGAGCGCGAAGACGAGGGCCGACAGGAGGATTGTGCGAACCGCAAGAGCCGCCCGTCGCCGCCCGGCCCCCAGCCGCCGCCGCGATCCAAGGTGCAGGGCCAGCGTGAAAGCGAGGGCAGGGATCAGGAGGAGCAGCGCGAGGGGCGTGTCGAACGCAAGACCCATCACGCGCTCCCGTCGGCCGGACCGCGACCGAGACGCAGGTCCACCCCGCGCCGGATGCGGATCACGGCGTCACGGTGGTAGACGGCCCATTCGATCGAGAGCACGAGCAGCACGATCAGGACGATCGGGATCCACAGCTCATCGCGTGCTGATGGACGCTGCGTGGCCGCGCCGGCTCCCGGATCCGGCGACGGTGCCGAGCCCGTGCCCAGGCCCTCCACGATGGCCGCGGCGCCCGGGGCGATCGTCGACTCGTTGACGTCGAACAGGTCGACCGCAAACTTGACCGGGGCGTTCGGGTCACGGGGCGGCTGCGCAGAGGCCGAGGGGGCCGCTCCCGAAGGCGTGGCTCCAGGCGTGGCGGTTGCCCGGGGAGTGGCGCCCACGCTTGCCGATGGCCCCGCCGCCGCCTCCGGGGCAAGGTGCGGGATGACCGTGTAGATGCCAGGGAGCTCGGTGCCTGCAAACGTCACCGTGGTGGCGAGACCCGTTCCCGGGACAAGCTCCACGACCGACCCGTCCGGTCGTTCCACGGCGATACCGGTCGCCCCGGGAGGGATAGCCAGGTTGACCGGCGTTCCCGGCTGGATCGCCTCGGTCGGCGCGGCCGATCCGCCCATCAGCTCGCCCGTCAGGTTCGCCAGCAGGACCGGGAACGCGACCTGGAGCGGCAGGTCAGACAGGCGTGGCTCGAACGCGAGGACCGCTGTCGGCAGCCCCGCACGCGGGCCGGCGTACAGCAGCGGGGCGCCACGAGGGCCTGGGATCACGGCTCGAGCCCAGTCGGGCAGGACAAGCCGCGACGCCTCCGCGATGTGGGTCGTCGACAGATCGACGTAGCGCAGGATCGGCTCGTCCGGGCTGAGCGAGCCGATCCCCGGGTCCTCGAGCGTGCCCGTGACCTCGCCCAGCGGACTGTCTTCGGTCGGGGCGATGGCCAGGATCGGCGTCCGTGGCAGCTCATCGGGGAGTGGCCCTTCAAAGATGATCAGATCCCAGTCGCGGCCATCCTGGCGAGCCGCGTCCTGTGGGTACCTGTCCGGTGCCACGCCGAACAAGCTCACGTTGGGGAGGAAGGACAGCGCGGTCTCGAGATACGGATCGCCGTCGCTGACGAGGAGGATCTCGCGCGGTCGGTCTTCTGGAACGACGGCCCAGGCGCGATCGTCAGTGGCCAGGTCGTCCGGCGCGGCGACGACTGCGGGGTCCGGCCCGACGAGCCGCAGCTCGAGGGTCCCGATCCCGCGGGGCACGTCGTCGATGACAACGTCCGCACGGGCCTGCGGATCGAGCAGAAGATCGCGGACCTCGAGGAGACCGCCGTCACCCCACACCTCGAGTCGCCGGCGCGAGCCCTCCAGGTCCAGGTTCGCGACGGACACGAACACCGAACGCGTCACGGCCGAAGGCGCGGCCCGGACCGCCAGCGCAACGATCGCCTGGTTCTTGCGCGAACGACCCACCGACAGGACCTTGATCGGCGCATCCACCGACGCGGTTGGCGCGCTGGCAAGGGCACCGTCGGTGGCGACGAGGATCTGGGCGTCGCCCGAGCGCGCCGCCAGCTTGCCGGCCAGTTCCAGCGCGTCGCCCAGATCGCCCGACGCACTCGTGGGCGCGATGCCGTCGAGTGCCTGGCGGACGCGGCCCATGTCCGTGGTCTCGTTGACCACGATGCGGGCGCTCCGATCGGCGGTCACGATGCTGACCTTGCCGCCGGCCGGGAGATCACGGAGGGCGTCGAGGGCGGCCACCTTCGCGGCGTCGAGCCGGTTTGGCGCCACGTCCGTGGCGGCCATGCTCGCCGACGTGTCGAGCACGAGCACGACGTCGCGGGCAAGCCCCGCCGGGCGCTCGAGGAAGGGCCGCGCGGCGAGCAATGCGAGGATCGCCACGAGCAGCAGTTGGAGGAGCAGCAGCAGGCTCCGCCGCAGCTTCTGCCACGGCGCATTCGCCTCGACGTCGGAGATCAGCCGCGTCCAGAGCAGCGTGGACGGCACGACCCGCTCGTCACGGCGGAGCTTGAGCAGGTACATGGCGATGACCGCCGGGATGAACAGCAGACCGACCAGTGCCCAGGGCGTCGTGAACGGCATCGCCGGTTACCCGAGCACGCGCCGGCGTCGGAGCTCGTTGAACATCAGGACTGCAAGGTTCGTGTCCGACGACAGGTCCACGTAGCTCGCTCGTCGGCGCGCGGCGAGGTCGGCGAAAGTCTGCTTCCAGGCAGCCAGGCGCGCCTTGTACGCGTCGATGGTGGCGAGGTCAACCGTGACATCGAGACCCTCGCCGGTCTCGACGTCCACGAGGCGAAGATCCCCCTCGAGCGCGGGGTCGAGCTCGTCCGGCGAGAGCACGTGCAGGACGATGAGCTCCGACCCGGTCGCCGCCAGCTCGCGGATGATCCGGTCCGCTCCCGGATCGAGCAGGTCCGAGAACAGGATCACCACGCCCTTGCCGTGAAGCTGGGCGGCGGCGTGCCGAGCGGCTGCGACGAGGTCCGTCGGCCCGTCCGCGGGCTCGATCGACGACAGGTCCGCCAACAGTCGGAAGACGCGCCCGGACCCCCGCATGGAAGCACGCCGCCGAGCCATCCGCCCGGCGAGGGCGCTGACGGTCACCCGATCCTCGCTGGCGAGACCGATGTAACCGAGCGCCGCTGCGGCCCGCTTGGCGAAGAGGAGCTTGGCCGGGCGCCCGGTGGCCATCGATGCCGAGGCGTCGACCAGGAGGGTGACCGTGACGTCTTCTTCCTCGATGAACAGCTTGACGAACAGCCGTTCGAGGC
>JBKKCW010000029.1:0-4819 GCA_046712485.1 Candidatus Limnocylindrales bacterium | reverse complement strand
CGCGCTGGCTGCGGAAGCAATCGCTGCAGTAGACGGGCTTGCCGCTTGTCGGGCGGAACGGGACCTGGGCTTCCTTGCCACAGGACGAGCAGGTTGCCGCGAACATCTCGCGGGGACCGCGATCCCGGGCGCCATACCCGCCACCGCCGCCCCCGCCACCATACCCACCGGAACCTCCGGCAGAGTAACCACCCCCGGCGCCGTATCCGCCGTATGAGCTGCCACCACCCTCGGCGTTGCGGGCGGCCTTGCGGCTCGCACGACAGGACGGGCAGCGGCGCGGCTCCGTGAACCCACGCTGGGAATAAAAGTCCTGCTCGGACGCGGTGAACACGAACTCCTGTCCACAGTCCGCACAGGTCAGGTTCTTCTCGTTGTACACGAAAACGAAACTCCTCTCGATAGCCGGCGCGAGCCCATCGGGTTATCTCGCGTCAGCCGTGAGAGGAGTCCGGGTTGCGTCGAGCTACGTTCTGGCCACGAACGCTTCCGTGGCGTTTACGAGCGGGATGGTACGCGCTGCATGTGGCCTTGCATAGACCCGACTTTCGGACCCCGAGATCGGCACATGAGCGCGGCGTGTGACTCGGTTCCGCCGTTCGTCAGGCCGCGGCCAGTGGCGCGACGGCGAACAGGACCGCGAACTGTTTGCACCAGATCAAGGCGCTCTCGAAGTCATCCGGATCCGTCCCGTCGGGGAGCTCGTAGGCAAAGGCGCCATCGGTTGCCTTGAGCGTCCCCAGCTCGAGCGCTCCCTCGGTGTAACCCTCGGCAAGCGGTGACAGGTAGACGTACAGGTCTGGCCCGTTCCTGACCGAGAAGTCCTCGAAGCGGAGCGTGTAGCCCCCGGGCGAGGTTTCGATGATCGAGGCAGTTCCCCGGCCAAAGTGGAAGTCGTCTGCGCCGCGGAATGAACCGGCCGCGATCGTCGTCGCCGTGGCCGGCGACGGGCCGTCGGGGCTCGTGACGGCGACCGGGGCGGGCTCGATCAACTCGGTGCGGATGAACAGCGGTGAGGCGAGGTACCAGCCTAGCGGCAGAGCGACGGCCAGCACGACACCTGTGAGGCCAGCAGTTCGACCGGGGTGCCGGCGGGCCGCCGCGAACCAGCCGCGTCGTCGACCAAGGAGGACAAGCGCGCCGAAGGCAACCACGAGCGCGACGGCAATCGGGACGCGCAGCGGATAGATGCCGGTTGCGAAGAGACGTTCGAGGTCGCCGATCAGGTTCATGTCGCCAGCATGGCCGCGTTTCATGACGCGCCGATGACCAGACCGACCCGCCAATGGGGCCCTTCCGACCCGATCGGGCCCAACCGGGGACAGGTCCCGACGCCGTCGGCCGCTCGTGATTCCCGTTCACGGTGTCGACGTCGGCGGATCGTCGAGTGGAGCCCCATAAGCGCACGTGCAGACCACTACGGAGCGCCAGGGCCCCATCCGAGCGGGAGCGGTCCAGAATCCACGCTCAACCAGGGTCGAATCGCCGGCCAGCGACGGCCGAATCGGCCCTTTCCGCCGCGTAACGGTCGGCAGGTGCCGACATGGGCCTGTCGGCGGCCAGCAAGGCCACTGACAACGACGTCTGCATGAATCTCGGCTAGTCGACCGCGGACTCGGCCGGTGTTTCCGGCGCCGGTCCGCCGGACGGCGGCACGCTGAACTCGCGTCGTGCCGATGCGAGGTAGATCTGGACTTCGAGGGCTTGGCGCGCCTCGCCCCAACCAAGCTCGGCGCCGAGGATCTCCGCCACGCGCGGGGCGACGGCGGCGCCGCGGTCTGGGAGCTCGGAGGCCAGCCGGGTCCGCCGCGCCAGGACGTCGTCCAGCGACAGTGCCAGCTCGTGCCGAGCAGCCCAGGCGACCTCGGCCTGGAGCGTGGGCCGGCCCGCGACGAGTGGGTGGAGGAGACCGAGATCGGCGCCAAGGGCCACGACCGCCGGTGCTTCCGTGCCGTGGCGGGCAACGAGCTGGCTGGCGACGTCCGGACCCGCAGCGCTAACCGGGGGCACTGTCGCGAGCTCCTTCGCGATCCTGCCCTGAGCACCAGCGTCGGCCGCGCCCACGAGATGCCAGTCGGCCGTGCGCGATGGACGGTCGCGCGACGCGGCTCCGAGGACGGCATCGATCACGTCACGCGCCATCACCCGGTACGTCGTGTACTTGCCGCCGCCGATCCGAATGACGCCGCTCGACTCGGCCGTGACTCGATGCTCGCGCGACGCCTTGACCGTGGACCCATCGGATGGCGAGATGAGCGGTCGGAGACCGGCGTAGGTGCCAACCACATCCTCGCGGCCGAGCTGCACCTCGAGCGTGGTGTTGACCGTGTCGAGCAGCTTGTCGACCTCCCAGCCCGCGGCTGTCGGCCGAGCGGGCGGACCCTCGAACAGTGCATCGGTCGTCCCGATCAACCAGTGGCCCGACCACGGAACCAGGAACACGACCTTGCCGGGCACCCGGATCGTCAGGCCGACCTTGTTGGGGATCCGATCGCGCGGAACCACGAGGTGGGTTCCCCGGCTCGGGACGATCCGGTGCGAACCACCACGGAACGGATGGTCGCCATCGGCCGCCCAGACTCCGGTCGCGTCGACCACCGCCCCGGTCGCGACCGTCAGGTCGGTGCCCGTCGTCAGGTCGCACGCCGTGACGACATTCTTCGCCCCCCGCGCGACGCCGGACGTGAGCCCTGTCGCTCGCAATCGGGTCAAGACCACGCCACCGGCGGCCTGGGCTGTGCGAACAACAGCCAGGGTGTATCGAGCGTCATCCTCGACGCCGTCGTGATAGAGGAGCCCTCCGCGAAGGCCCGTTCGACGAAGGGTCGGCGCGAGGTCGAGTGTTGCCGTCCTCGACAGCCGCCGGTGCCACCCGCCGTCGTGGCGGGCCCCCAGGACGTCGTACAGGGTGAGGCCGGCGTCATAGAACGCCTTCGAGAGGTACGGCATGCCGAAGATCGGAAACAGAAAAGGCTCGATGCGAACGAGGTGTGGTGCCAGGCTCAGCAGGCGGGATCGCTCGGCCAAGGCTTCTCGAACGAGCCCGAAGCGGAACTGCTCGAGGTAGCGCAGGCCACCGTGGATCAGCCGCGACGACCGCGACGAGGTTCCGGCGGCGATATCGTCCTGCTCGATCAGGACGGCGCGCATGCCGCGGGACACCGCGTCCAGCAGGGCGCCCGCGCCCACGATGCCGCCCCCCACGATCACCACGTCCCAGGTGTCCGAGGCGAGGGTTTCGACGTCGCCTCGTCGCCGGGTGAGTGGGTCAGGTTCTGACGCCTCGCGGTCTCGACCGAGGCTCATCGATCCGGCGTGCCGGGGTCGCGACGAGAGATCCGCCACAACGACCATCCCGTGGCCAGGATCAGGACGACGATCGCGAGCGGCGTGTCGTAGACGACATCCTGGACGGCGGGCGGGAGCAGGCCCGTCAGGACGGCGGCGCCGATCACCACGGCCACGACGGCTGCCGCGACGATCACGACCTCCCGCCAGCCCGGCTGTCGATCGATGCGGCGCGGCTCAGCCACGGTCTGCTGCGGGTGGGATGCCGATCGGCGCGACAAGGACCTTGCCGGCATACGCGGCACCGCGCCGTGTGTTCAGCCCGCTCTTGGGGCGATGGAACGTCACCGTCAGGTCGGCACGCACGGCTGGATCCGACGGCTCGCCGCTGGAAAGGTCGACCGCCGTCGGGGTATCGACAGCGACGATCGGGATGCCCCGCGCCCGGGCACGCTCGATGACCTCGACCGCCGAGCGGATGGGTTCCCGGAGCACGCCGCGGACACCCGTCCCGAGGAGCGCGTCCACCACGACGACGGCCTTCTCGATGCTGCGGCCGAACATGGCCACGTCACGGGCAACCGGCAGATGGACCTTGTCGATCCCGTTGTCGCGCGCGATCCGGTCCCAGTTGCGCGCGGCCACGGCACCCCTGGGCCGAGACTCGCTCGCAACGACCCCGACGATGACCCGGCCGCCCGCGAGGGCCAGCCGGCGCGCGGCCACGTACCCGTCCCCGCCATTGTTGCCGGGTCCGCACAGGATCACGATGGGGCCGGTCCCCCATGCGTCGAGGTCAGTGGCGAGCGCGCGAACCGCTGCCGCGACCGCGGTCCCGGCGTGCTCCATGAGACGTTCCTGCGGGTAACCGAGGGCCTGCGCCTTGTGATCGGCGCCGGTCATCATCTCCGCCGAGATCGCCGGGAGTGCCGCCCGATGCGCCCAGCGGCGGCGCAGGCCGCGCAGGTCGAGCGTGAAAAGCTCGGGATCGTCGGCAGGCAACCGGTGGACGCTCTCGGGCATGGGCAGCGGCGACGACGTGTCGGTGGGCATGGCCGCCCAAGCGTAGCCGACGCGACGAATCAGACGAGTGGCAGGCGAACGGACCACATGGAGCGGATCGTCGACGCATCGTCCCCCGGACTGATCTCCAGGAGCTCCACGAGGCCATCGCGGGTAAGCGCCGCCAGCGCCGCCTCGATCGCCTTGCGATCATGGCCACCGATCGGAGCCTCGATGCTGACCCAATCATCGCGATCCGCCGCCCGGAGACGAGCCACGATCCGGCCACGGAGCCAGCGCGTGGTCGCCGGGAAGGGATCCCGGCGCTGACGGTGGCCGGGCGCGTCCGACCGCTCATGCACGTCGGCTGCATACGCTCGATGGGTCCGGGCGTTGGCGCCAGCGGCGGAGGCGCACCACGGCCGCGCCGGGCAGGCTGGACAGGTTGGCCGGCGCGACGTGCAGATCGTCGCACCCAGGTCCATCAGCGCGTGCGTCCACGCCGCCGGCCGATCATGCGGCACAGCGG
>JBKKCW010000028.1:0-2774 GCA_046712485.1 Candidatus Limnocylindrales bacterium | reverse complement strand
TCAAGGTCTACTTCCCGCGGGCGGATGCCCCGGCCGATATCGCCAGGCAGCGGGGCGACGATCACGGCACGGCCGGCCCCGGCAGCATCATGGTCGTCGAGGACGAATTTTCGGTTCGTGAGCTCACGTCGTCGGTCCTGCGACGCGCCGGGTACGACGTGACGGCGGTGAGCGATGGCGCCGCCGCGCTGGCCAGACTCGACGACCAACCGTCCTCCATCGACGTGCTCGTCACGGACGTGGTCATGCCGGGGATGTCCGGGATCGACCTCGCCGAACGTGTCATCGAGCGGTTCCCGGCAGCCGGCGTGGTGCTGCTGTCGGGATACAACCCGGAGACCCTCGACCTCGACCGGGTGATCCGGCGTGGTGCCCTGTTCCTGTCCAAGCCTGTCGACACGAGCGACCTGCTCGACGCGGTCAGGCGCTCCCGGGGACGGCGGCCCTCGCCCGACAACGCCACCGGATGACCGACGCCGGGGCCTCCGGAACAGTCCTCGTCGTCGACGATCAGGAAGACCTCCGTCGGCTGCTCGTGCTGGCGCTGCGTCGGAACAGGCTCAACGTTGTCGAGGCGTCCAGCGGCGAGTCGGCGCTGGAGGTGCTCGAGTCGACGCCCGTCGACGTCCTCGTGCTGGATGTCGGCCTGCCGGGCATGTCCGGGATGGATGTCGTCAGGACCCTCAGGCTGCGCGCCGAGACATCGACCTTGCCGATCCTGCTGATCACAGGGTCCGGATCGGACAAGGGCGTGATCGAAGGCCTCGAGGCTGGTGCTGACGATTTTCTGGCGAAGCCCGTGCGGCTCGACGAGCTCGTCGCCCGCGTACGTGCGCACCTCCGCAGTCGCGCTGCGTGGTCCGGGGTCGTGGAAGACGAGCTGCGCGTCCGCACGAGCGTCGTGGGCGCCCTGTCTCGAATGGCCTTGTCGTCGGATCCGGAGGCGGCGGCCGAAGCCGTCGTCAGCGAGCTCGCGCGCCTCACCGACAGCGCGTTCATCGAAGTGCTCCAGATGACCGCGAACGACCGTTTTCAGCCGCTCGCGACCTACAGCACAGACACTGGCGTCGTCCGGGGCGGTCCGCCCGCCGAGCCCCGGCGCGCACGCTTCCTCAATGAACGGGCGCTCGTTGGCCCGTGGGTCGCGCAACCGGACCGTGACAGTCGCGACAGCCCGATCTGGGACCTGGGCCTGGGACTGATCGCTGGCGCACCCATCTACTCGAAGGATTCCCTCGTCGGCGTGCTTCTCATCGGAGTGTCTCGAGACGACGCAGGGCGGTACCACGACCGCCCCGCCAAGTTGATGGCTGCCGCGATCGACTATGCGAGCATCCTGACTGCGGTTGCTGGCGCCGCGCTGGCCGATCGTCGCGCGGTCCGCGCCGAGGGGACCAGGCTCGAGCAGGTGCTCGCGGATCGCGCCTTCGGCGTCGTGTTCCAGCCGATCGTCGATCTCGAGACACGCGACGTGGTCGGTTACGAAGCCCTGACGCGCTTCAACGATGGGACGCCGCCCGACGTCCGGTTTGCGGATGCTGCGCGCCTGGGCCTGGGGGAGGACTTCGAATTGGCCGCGATGATGAAGGCGATGCAAGAGTCGATCAAGCTGCCCGGGGATGTCTTCCTGTCGATCAACATCTCCCCGGCCGTGGCCCTAGGGTCGAAATCGGAGCTGCGGGCCCAGCTCAACGACTCGACGCGCCAGATCGTGCTCGAGTTGACCGAGCACGTGCCCATTGGCGACTACGGTCAGCTTCGCGCGGCCATCGAAGAGCTCGGCAACGTCCAGATCGCGGTCGACGACGCGGGCGCGGGCTACGCCAGCATGCGCCACATTCTGGAGCTCCGGCCCACCTACGCCAAGCTCGACATCAGCCTGGTCCGAGGCATCGACCAGGACGACCTGCGCCAGGCCATGGCCGCAGGCATCCAGTACTACGCGCTTCGAACCGGGTGCCGGCTCATCGCCGAGGGCGTCGAGACGGACGACGAGGCGAACGCGCTGATGACGCTGGGCGTCGACTTTGCGCAGGGATACCTGTTCGGCCGCCCGGCGCGCCTGCCCGACTGAGGGAGACTTACGGCCCCGGAAGCCTCCGGGTCGCTGGCAGTCCAGATCGTCGTTACGGGACCACCTAGGACGGACGCTCGGAGGGTGACGCTCGCGCGGCCTGCTATGGTGGGGTCGTGGCCAGCCGACATCAGCGCTTCGCCCTGCTCGACGTGACGTTTGCGGGAGCGAGCATGCCATCGGCGACGGTGGACTGCTGGGAGGATTCGACCGGGCACGCCCAATGGGCGGCGCGCGTCGTGACGAGGACGGGCCCCCTGCTCGACGAGGGCGAGCTCGCGGGCCGGACGGCCGACGGTCGCACGATCAGTGGGCACGCCCTGGTGGCGGGTCGCCAGGTGGGCGCCGGTGGGCGGCGCGAGACCCTCGTCGAGTTCCACGGCTCGGGCGATCTCCACGGTCTGGCCGGCACGCCGGACTGAGCTGGCCGCCTTCGGCGGCCGGCGTCGTTGACGCTTCCCGGGCTAATCCCGATAATTCAACTCGGAATTAGGTTTGCCCCGTACGAGCACGACCGGAGACTTCATGACCGCTACCCGCGAGATCGTCACAGACAACCGCGACCAGTTCGCCTTCCACGACGATATCGCCTACCTGCACGAGACGAAGCGCGGCCTGACCCGTGCAACGGTCGAAGAGATCAGCGCGTTCAAGGAAGAGCCGGACTGGATGCTCCAGTACCGCCTCCGCGCCTATGAGC
>JBKKCW010000027.1:0-8349 GCA_046712485.1 Candidatus Limnocylindrales bacterium | reverse complement strand
GGGGCGGCGGCCGAGCTCTTCGACCAACACGGATTGCCGGTGCCGCCCAACGAGCCGGACTGGTCGACGTTCATCGCGGCGTACGGGGATCAGCTCGACGCCGTCGTCATCATCACGCCGCACGCTCTCCATTTCGCGCAGGCGACGGCCTGTCTCGAAGCCGGTCTCGACGTGCTCCTCGAGAAGCCGATGGTGATGACGGCCGATGAAGCGAGCGCGCTGATCGCGACGCGCGATCGGACGGGCAGGCTCCTGGTCGTGGCATTCCAGGGCAGCCTGTCGCCGCAGGTTCGTGAGGCGTGCCGGATGCTCCGCTCCGGGGAGCTCGGGTCGATCCTGAACATCAACGCTGTCGCCTGGCAGGACTGGGCGTCCTTGACCGAGGGAACCTGGCGCCAGCAGCCTGCGCTGTCCGGCGGCGGCTTCCTGTTCGACACCGGGGCACACATGCTCAACACGGTCGCCGACCTGGCCGGCGAGGACTTCGCACAGGTCGCCGCCTGGATGGAGGGCGACGGCCGGCCAGTCGATATCCGCGCCGTGGTCATGGGCCGGCTCTCCTCGGGCGCGCTCGTCACGATGAACGCGTGCGGCAGCGCCATCCCGTCGTGCCACTCGGACATCCGCGTATTCACGACGAAGGCGATCCTGCGAACCGGGATCTGGGGTGAGGTGCTGGAGTTGCAGCGGGCCGGTGGCGGCCGGCTCTCGAAGGTCCGATCCGTGGCGGGCATACCCGTCTGGGAGCAATTCCTCAACGTCCGCGCCGGCCGCGCGGTCAACCCGAGCCCACCGGAGGTCGGCCTGCGGATGGCCCGGCTGTGGGACGCGATCCGCGCGTCGTCAGCGGCGGGTGGGGCCGTCGTCACGATTCCTTCCGCCGTTCCGATTGCGGTCGCCTGATGACCCGCGTCACCGTCTGGAGCGAGTTCCGCCAGGAGCGGTCTGATCCGCCGGTCCGAGCGGTCTATCCGGACGGCATCCACGAAGCCATCGCGGCAGGACTTCGCGAGCGCGGCTTTGAGGTCCGAACGGCGACGCTCGACGAACCGGAGCAAGGTCTGAGCGAGGCGGTCCTCGCGGAGACAGACGTGCTGACGTGGTGGGGGCACGTCGCCCACGACGAGGTGGCCGACGCCATCGTCGATCGCGTGCAGCGGCGAGTGCTGGAAGGGATGGGCCTGATCGTTCTTCACTCGGGCCATTTCTCGAAGATCTTCAAGCGGCTGATGGGGACGAGCTGCGATCTCAAATGGCGGGAGGCCGGCGAACGCGAGCGGCTGTGGGTCATCGACCCGTCGCACCCGATTGCCGAGGGTCTCGGCGAATCGTTCGTCATCGATGAAGAGGAGATGTACGGCGAGCACTTCGACATCCCGGCCCCCGATCAGCTCGTCCTCGTCAGCTGGTTCCAGGGAGGCGAGGTGTTCCGGAGCGGCTGCTGCTACCAACGCGGTCGCGGTCGGGTCTTCTATTTCCGGCCCGGCCACGAGACGCACCCGACCTACTTCAACGAGGACGTGCGTCGGGTGATTGCCAACGCCGCGGCCTGGGCCGCCCAGCCCGGGGGCGCACTGCCGACCTACGGCAGCCGGAAGGAACCGCCGGAACCGATCAGCCGGTGACGGGTTGATTCCAACCAGGTTGGTCTAGACGACCAGCCGACCGCCATTTCAGGCAGATCGTCCAATGGCGCTGGTTCCTCGGCCACAACGGCCGCTGAACGGTCTCAATTTCCAGCGCTGTTGAAGGAGATCGTCCACAACGCGTTGCTTCCACCGATCCGGCTGGAACCGCGACCTCGCCTGGACGATCCCGACGTCCTTCCGAAGCGCTTGCGAAGTCGCGATGACACCGGTCCGTCCAAGGGGCCTGGTCTTGGTCAACCTGGGCTTGCAGCCCTCCGGCGGATCTCGGCGCAGATGGCGGGCACGATCTGGTGGAGGTCGCCGATGACCGCGTAGTCGGCCACACCCATGATCGGCGCATCCGGGTCCGTGTTGATTGCCAGGATTCGTTTTGCCGCCTTGCAGCCGACGATGTGCTGGATGGCCCCGCTGATCCCGCACGCCACGTAGAGGTCGGGCGCGATCCGCAACCCGGTCTGGCCGATCTGATCGCTGTGTGGTCGCCATCCCGCGCTCGTCACCACGCGGGACCCTCCGACCGCCCCGCCGAGGAGCGTGGCGAGCTCCTCGAGGGCTGCGAACGCCTCCGAGCTCCCGACGCCCCGCCCGCCACCAATGACAACGCGCGCGTCGGTGAGCGAGATCGTCCCCACCTCGGGGGCCTCGTGGCCGACGACGCGCACTACGAGGTCCTCGTCACGGATGGTCGGCTGGACGACGTTGATCGTCGCGCTTGGCGCGTCGGGTGTCGCCGCCGCCTCGGCAACCGGCACGACGTGGGGCGCGACGGTGATGAGATGGATGTCGGCATCCAGCGTCGCCTCCTCGACGAGACTGCCGGCCCACCGCTGACGGGTCAGCTGCCACGGGTCGCCGATCGACACGCTCATCACGTTCGCGGCCATCGGACGAGCCGTGCGCGCCGCCACGTGCGCGACAAGCTCGTTGCCGCGGTCGCTCCCACCTGCCAGCAAGGCCGCCGGCGGCCGCGCATCGATCAGCTCGACGATCGCGGCCGCCCAGGCGGCCGGGGCATACGTCGCCAGCCGCTCGTCGCTGACCACGTGGGCCGTTCGAACGCCCAGCGCTCCGAGCGTACCGGCTGCGCTCTCCGCGGCTGGACCGATCAGAACCGCTTCGAGGTCGCCGCCGGCCGTGCTCGCCAGCGACGCACCGAGTGCAAGCGCCTCACGCGACAGCCTGTCGGGTTCGCCGATTGCATGCTCGACAAGCACCAGGATCTCGCTCACGAGGCGAGGACCCCGATCCGGACCAGCAGGTCGACGACTTCGCCTGCCGCCTCAGGGCCACGCCCGATGACTTCGACCTGTGCACCCTGCTCGTCGGGTACTCGTAGCCCGACCTTGACCGGCCCGCTCGACGACCACGTCGGCTCGATGTGCTCGATCTCCTTGCGCTTGGCCCGAAGACGTCCCGGGATGGACGGGTACCGCGGCAGGTTGAGGCCTTCCTTGACGGAAAGGACGGCGGGCGTCGGGATCTCGTACGTCTCCCAACCGCCGGCTGGCGCTTCGCGGCGGGCGGCGACGACACCGTTACGGACGTGAAGTCCCTTGATACCGGTCACGATCGGCCGCTCCAGCGCCACCGCTACGCGGATCCCCACCTGGAAGTCGCCCGTGTCTGCGGCTTCGTTCCCGAACATGATGAGGTCGAACGGGGCGCCAGGCGCCTCCTGGGCGCGAACCGCGTCGACGATTGCGGCGGCGGTCGCCGTCGGGTCGAATTCGCGGCCGTCGGTCTCCAACAGGATCGCTCGATCGATCCCGATCGCCATGGCATCGCGAAGCTGCTCCTCGGCCGCGGCTGGGCCCAGCGTCAGGACCGCCGACGAGCCCCCCTGGGCCTCGACGATCCGGACCGCTTCCTCGACCGCGCACTCCTCGTGCGGGCTGATCGTGAAGCCGAGGAACCGTGTATCGATGTCCTGTCCGTCCGGCGTCAGCGAGATCCGGCCACCAGTGGCCGGGACACGCTTGACACAGACGAGGATCTCCATCCGCGCGGGCTCAGCTCCGGATCCGGCTGTTGTCCGGGTCGAACAACGGCGTGGCGCCAGCGACCGCGACCGACACCGGGTATCGCTCGCCGAAGTATTCGACCGCCAGCTGTGTGCCCGCGATGGCGTGCTCCGGTGGCAGGTACGCGATCAGGAGGTGCTTCCCGACGGATGGCCCGGAGCCGGCGCTGGTCACGTATGAGCGACGGCCGCGCGCATCGATGATCGGCCGGCCGTCGGTCGTCAGGATCGGCTCGCGACCCAGCATGTAGCGCTTCACACCGCGGGCCGACGTCGGATCGTCGAGCGTCAGCGTGCACAGGGTCGCGACGGGTGCCTCCGACCGTTGTCGCTCGTACGCCGCTCGGCCGACAAAATCCGCATCCTTGAGCGACGGCCGGGCCATGTCTGCCTCGACAAGGTTGAAATCGAGTTCGAGCTCGGCACCATGGGCTCGATAGCCCTTCTCGAGACGCGCTGTGACCGCATACGTGCCGATCCCGACCGGCGCCATCCCGTGCGGACGGCCCGCACGCCAGAGCGCATCCCAGACCCGGAGCCCTTGCTCGATGGGAACGTAGATCTCCCAGCCGAGCTCGCCGACGTAGCTGATCCGCGAGGCGAGCGTCCGCACGCCATCGATGTCGATGGTCTTCGTCGCCAGAAACGGGAACCCGACGTGGCTGACGTCGACCGCGCCCGCGGCGGCCGCACCGAGGATGTCGCGAGCGCGCGGCCCCCACAACCCAAATGTCGTGAACGCATTCGTGACGTCGTGGAGCTGCGCCGAGCCGTCGTCCGGCAATCCATCCTGGAAGATCTTGCGGTCACGCATCCCCATGCCGCCGCCCGTCACCACCCGGAACCGGTCGTCTGCGATCCGCATGATCGTGAGGTCCGCGAGGATCCCGCCGGCCCCGTTGAGCAGCGGCGTGTATACGGTCCGACCGACGGCGACATCGATCTTGTTGACACAGAGCCGCTCGAGAGCCGCCAGCGCTCCTGGCCCGGTGATTTCGAAGATCGCAAACGCCGACAGGTCCACGAGCCCGGCCCGGTCGCGCATCGCCAGGTGCTCGGCGTTGATGATCGGGGACCACCAGCGTGACTCCCATTCCGCGTCGCGTGGCATGACCCGATCGCCGTACTCGCCCAGCAGCGCCTCGTTCGTGCCGTACCAGAAGGGCCGTTCCCAGCCGGCCGCCTCGAAGAACACCGCGCCGAGCTCGACGTGTCGCCCGTAGGCCGGTGACAGCCGGATCGGGCGGTTGGACGCCCACTGCTCCATCGGGTGGACGATCCCGTAGGTCTTGTTGTATCCCTCGGTCGTGCGTGCGGCGATGTGCTGCGCCGTCTTGTGATGGTCGTAGAACCTCGCGATGTCGGAGCCGTGGGGATCGATCTCGGGGGTCCCGTGGGTCATCCACTCGACCACGCACCGGGCGATGCCGGGTGCCTCCTTGATCCAGATTGCCGCGACAGACCACAGCCCCTTGACCTCCGGCGTCTCGCCGATGATCGGGTTGCCGTCGGGCGTCAGCGACAGCAACCCGTTGATCGCCAGCTTCTGCCCGACCGACTCGTCACCGACGATCTCCGGGAAGAGCTCGAGCGCGTCCTCGAGCTGCGGGTCGAAGTCCTCCTTGGTGAAGGGCAGCATCGTCGGCGACAGCGCTGAGGCCGCGATCGAGGGGATGTCGTCGGCGTCCATGAGGATCGCGCGATGGGCGTATGAGCCGATCTCGAAGCCACTGCCGTGTTGGCGCTCGTACATGTTGGTGTCCATGTCGCGCACGATCGGGTACTCGACCTCCGCCTTGGCGTGCGCGAACTGCGGCACCGGTCCGATGTCGATCATCTGGTGGACGGCGGGCTGGAGCGGGATCGACGCGCCCGCCATGCGCGCGATCCGCGGGCTCCAGATCCCGCAGGCGATCACGACGAGGTCCGCCTCGACGGTTCCGGCATCCGTATGGACTCGTCGGACACGACCTCCCTCGACATCGATCCCGGTGACCTCCACGCCAGCGGCGATCGTGAGCGCGTCCATCTCCTGGGCAGCCTGGCGCATCAGCGTGCCAGCCTGGAGCGAGTCCACGACGCCGACGCCCGGGGTATAGAACCCACCCAGGATGACGGTCTCGTCGATGAACGGGATCAGTGCCTTGATTTCGGCCGGCGTCAGGAGGCGCGTCCCCTCGACGCCCCACGAGAGCGAGGACGCCATGCGGCGCTTCAACTCTTCCATCCGTTCCGGCGTGCGGGCCACCTCGACCCCGCCGGTCTCGTTGAACACGCCGAGGTCCCGGTACTGGCGAGCGCTGTCGATGGTGAAAGCCGCCATCTCCTTGGAGTGGTCGGTCAGGAAGATGAAATTCGAGGCGTGACCCGTTGAGCCACCGGGGTTCGGGAGGGGGCCCTTCTCGACGAGGACGATGTTGCGCCAGCCCGCCTTGGCGAGGTGGTAGACCATGCTGTTCCCGACGATGCCGGCACCGATGACCACGACATTCGCCCGGGCGGGAAGCGCGCTCATGCGGTGCCGTCCTCCAATCAGTGGACCCCTCGGGACCGTGGGCCGAAATCCTAGCGCGCGGCACCGGCCGCCGGGATCGAGGCGCGTAGCCGGGAACGCCGCCTTGACGCGTCGCGGACGCCGAACCATCCTCACGGCGCCCCGCAGCAGGAGCAGAACGCCCGTGCCCAGCCTGTTCATCGACGGCCAGTGGCTCGCTTCCGGCGATGGAGCATGCAGCCCGGTCGTCAACCCCGCCGACGGGACGCTGGTGACCGAGGTCGACGTCGCGACCGATGACCAGGTCCAGGCGGCAATCGCCGCCGCGCGTCGCGCGTTCGATCGCTCCGACTGGCCGTGGCGCCCAACCGCCGAACGCGCCGCCCTGCTCGATCGGGTTGCGGGCCTCGTCGACCGCGACCTCGATGAGCTGGCTCGGCTCGAGACGATCAACACGGGCAAGGCTTTGCGCGAGAGCCGCTGGGACATGACGGACGTGGCGCGCGTGTTCCGGTATTACGCGGATCTCGCGGACAAGGAGGTCGGGCGCCTCGTCGACACCGGCAATCCGGCTGCGCTGAGCCGGATCGCCAAGGAGCCGCTCGGCGTGTGCGGGCTGATCGCGCCGTGGAACTACCCGCTGTTGCAGCTGAGCTGGAAGGTGGCCCCTGCTCTCGCGGCCGGCAACACCTTGGTCATGAAGCCGGCCAGCCTGACGCCGCTGACAGCGATCCACTTGACGCGCCTGCTCGTGGAAGTCGGTGTGCCGGCCGGCGTCGTCAACCTCGTGCTGGGGCCTGGCGAGCGCGTCGGGCAGGCACTCGCGGACAGCTCCGACGTCGATCTCATCTCGCTGACGGGTGGCCTCGACGCCGCGCGCGCGCTCATGCGTGGCGCGGCCGGCAACGTCAAACGGGTCGCCCTCGAGCTCGGTGGCAAGAGCCCGAACATCATCTTCGCGGACGCTGACTTCGGGACGGCGGTCGACAACGCTCTGACCGCGGCCTTCACACACTCGGGACAGGTCTGCTCCGCCGGCTGCCGGGCGATCGTCCAGGACGAGATTTACGAGCGGTTCGTGGGCGAGGTGGGGCGCCGCGCGGAGCTGATCCGGCTGGGCGCGGGGACTGATCCCGCGACCGAGACCGGCGCGCTCATCTCGGCCGCTCACCGGGCGAAGGTGGCTCGCTACGTGGAGATCGGAGTCGCCGAGGGAGCTCGGCTCGTAGCTGGGGTGCGGTCCGCCCACCGACCCCGAGCTTGCCGACGGCTTCTACTTCAGACCGACGGTCCTGGCCGATTGCCGCCGCGACATGACCGTGATCCGGGAGGAGATATTCGGGCCCGTCCTGACGGTCGAACGGTTCACGACCGAAGAGGAAGCGATCGAGCTCGGCAACGACACGACCTACGGTCTGGCAGGCGCCGTCTGGACCGCCGACGCCGGGCGAGCACAGCGGGTCGCCGCGCGTCTTCGGCACGGGACGATCTGGATCAACGACTACAACACGTACCTGCCCCAGGCGGAGTGGGGCGGCTACAAGCAGTCCGGTATCGGCCGCGAGCTCGGCCCCAGCGGTCTCGACGAATACCGCGAGACCAAGCACATCTGGCAGAACCTGGCCCCCGCTCCTACCGGCTGGTTCGAGGGTTAGGCGTTCCGAGCGGCGACCCACCGCCAGCGGCCCACCGCCCGCGGCCCACTGCACCCGGCGACGGATCGCCGGCCGCGGTCGCGCGGCTCACTGCACCCGGCCACTCGCTGCACCGGTCCACGGATCGCTGGCCCGCCGCCGCAGGCTCGACGGCCCGCGGCCGCACGGCTCCATCGGGCCGAACGGCTCCAACGCCCCCTTGCCGGCGGCCCACTCCTATCAGATACTCGCCCACAGACTCCACGTGAAGGATTCAGGGCACTTCAGCCGACTCGCCACACGATTCTAGGCACGGCTGAGCGTGGCCCACGGGCCGAATCACCCGTCAGGGTCCTGATCCCTTCACGCCCAGTCTGGGGAGGCATGAGAGAGGGGCGCCGCACCAGGCGCGGGAGTCGGTCGCGGCAACCAGGCGCGGGAGTCGGTCGCGGCACACGGCCCGCCGGGCCGAGCTCGCGAACGGTACGCCGGGATGACCTCGCAACGGGGCACCGGGCCGAGCTCGCGAACGGCGGCACCGGGCGCCGGGTG
>JBKKCW010000026.1:0-4008 GCA_046712485.1 Candidatus Limnocylindrales bacterium | reverse complement strand
GAGGCGCGGGGTGCGCGGGGGCGCGCGTGGGGGGCGCTGAAGGGCCTGCTGGGGCGCGCTGCTGGTGGCGGTCGGCCCCACCTTTCGGTACCGTCGCTGCCTTTGCGGGGACCGTAGCTACCTCAGCTGGCCGTCGCGAGCCATTTTCTGCACCTCGCGCAAGATCTCGGCTTCGGGGTGCATCGGATGCATGAGTGGTCACTGCCACCGGCCGGAGAGCGGCGACCCTTGTACGGGACGCAAGGATCGCGCCCTTGACGGCCGTCGATCTGCCCGGATCCGGCCGAAGCTCGCATGGAGTGCAAGGTTCGAACGAGGGACGCCGGGACTGGGACACGACCATGGGTCACTCGTGCACCGCGTGCAAGCTCACAGCAGGATCACCGTGCTCCCGCCGGGATCGACGCCTGCCCCCAGGAGCTCGAGGGCTCGACGCCCCGCGATCGGCATCCGTTCAGCAAGGGCGGCACGGTTCGCGTCGACGAAGTCGCGGTTGTAGCGCGAATCCAGCAGAACCAACGCGATCCGAGCGACGTCCCCGTCGCGAAGCTTCAGCTCGAGCCGGCGCTCGAGGGCTTGGCGGTCGCGCGGCCGGGTCTCCGCCTCGACGCCCATCCTCCAGCCAGGCCCGGAGATCACTGCATCCCATGCGCGGCGATCGCTGGCGGCGGGGAACGAGACCTCGGTCTGGAAACGCAACGAACGATGGAGGCGCTGACGCAGGCGCTCGAGGAGTCTGGCGTGGGCAGCGTCGCGCAGCGGTTCGCCATCGGGGAACGCTCGGACGCTCAGCCTGAGACCAACCGCGGCAAGCATTCTCGAGGCCTGGACGACCGTGAGATCGCCCGTGACGCCACGCTCGATGCGACTGAACTGCGCCTCCGACAGCCCGACGGCGCGAGCAATCGTCAACCCACTCAAACCACGGTCGACCCGTGCAGCATGGAGCTCGCGCAGGAGGTCGGCTGCTGCTGCCCGACCGCGCGCGGTCGCTACATCGACGGCACGCTCGCGACTGCCCATCGCCCGAAGCCTGCCAGCTTGCGCTTACTCCGCCCTTACCGGGTCCGCCTCGACCAACGTTCGGGAGTGAGGCCCAGCGGTGCGGCGCCGGCCTCGGCGTCGGCGCCTGCCACGGCGTCGCCAGGCAGTGGCCGGAGCCGGCCGGTCATCCAGTCGCGGTACCAGGGCGCCCATGTCCGAGCGCCGGGAAGACCATCGCCACCGTCGTGATGGGCCGCGAACGAGCGCCCATAGGGTGGCTCCGAGTCCGGCCGGGTCGAGGTGAAGTCGGCTGCCGCGTGCAGGTCGGGCAGGACATCCGGTCCGACGTCCAGTGCCCGGTAGATCGCCTCGACCTGGTGCAGCCATTCGTGCACGTAGCCCTGCGCCGGGTCCGGATCGGTCGCGAGGGTCGGCCAATGATCCGATGCGATCGAGGAGAAGCCGGCACCCATGGTCGCCTCCGACGGTCCGATGGTGCAGCCCCAGCCGCACGGCTCGATGCCGGGCGCTGCGGGCCACAGGACGATGACCGAGTCATACGGACGATCCGCGGTCAACTCGAGCAGTTCCTCGCGGCAGTCACGCGGCCCGGCCCACCACCGGCCTTCGCCGCTCGACGACAGCGTCGAGAGGGGGCGTCGGACTTCGACGATGTGCATCGGCCGCAGCTCGGCCAGGCCGTCGCTCCAATCGGCGACCGTCGCGGGCAGACCCTCGAGCACGGCCGTGACGGCTTCGCGTTCCGGGCGCGTCATGACCCGTTGCGCTCGACGGCGCTTGTCGCCCGATCCGATCCGGGCGTTGGTGACGAGATAGAGGAGCGCGAGGACCGAGAACCGCTGGACCGTGTCCCTCAACGTGCGATGGTGGAAGGCGGTTCGCCCGGGTCCGGCCCGGTGCTGATCGGCATCCCGGTGCGGCTCCAGTCGCTGTACGACCCTGGGTAGAGGAGAGGGTCCGGCAGCCCCGCGATCCGCATGGCCAGGCTGTTGAAGCATGCCGCCACGCCGCTGCCGCAGGACGTGACGACGGGGCCCTCGGAACCATCCGCACCAAGGGCACGAAACCGCTCGGCGAGCGCGGCCGGTCCGAGGATGCGCCCGTCCGGGCCAAGGTTGCCGTCTGACGGCGCGTGGCGGGCCGTTGGGATGTGGCCGGCAACCGGGTCGATGGGCTCGGTTTCACCCCGGTAGCGCGGGCCGCCCCGAGCGTCGAGCAACACGTTACGCCCCAGACCAGCGACCATGCCGGCCCGGTCGATCGTCTTTCGCCATTGGCTGGCGAGCTCGAGGCGGGCGGGCGGCAGGCTCGGGACGTCTCGTGTCACGGGGTAGCCGGCGGCGACCCACGCCTGGAAGCCGCCATCGAGGACGGCGACGTCACGGTGACCGAGGTCATCCAGCATCCACCACAGCCTCGCGGCGACCCAGCCGCCGACGTCGTCGTATGCCACGACCGTGTGCTCGGTGCCGATCCCCGTCGCCTCCAGGCTGGCGCGGAAGTCGATGGGCGAGGGAAGTGGGTGGCGGCCCGGACCATCGCGCGCGACGAGGTCCGTGTCCAGGTCGAGAAAGATCGCCCCCGGGATGTGGCCCTCGTCGTACGACTCGCGACCGCGACCCGGTGTCCCCAGCAGCCACCGGACATCGACAACCCGCAGTGACGGGTCGTCCAGCATTGCGGCGAGCTCCGCTGGCGTGATGATCGGCGACCGAGGAGCCATGCCCTGAGTATGCCCGACCGGCCCACCATCGACCCCCGAGGGGACCCGGGCCAGATCCCGGCTTACCTCGTGCTATCCTTCGCCCGGCGCCGACCCCGGCGCCCCGACGTTCGTGGACTCCGGCACTGTCCGGGCGCCCGACGTCCTCGCTCCGGCGTAGCTCAGTGGTAGAGCGGGCGGCTGTTAACCGCTTGGTCGTAGGTTCGAGTCCTACCGCCGGAGCCAACTGCGCTCAGTTTCGCCCGTTTGGTCTGGTCTGGGCCGTCCTGGGCCGTCGACATTCGGCTTCGCGTGATTCTGCGTGGATCTTGGACCCGATGGGTCTCGAGGAGGCGTTCCAGCGGGACGATCAACCTTGTCATCCGGCAGCCCGAGCTTCGTTGCGAGGTCCTGCCAGCCGACGATCGCTGATCGGACTTCCGCAACGATCTGTTCCGCCCGACGAGGCTTGAGGCGACAAAACGGTGCCATCTCTCGAAGAGCGAGATCGACACTGGGTCATGCGAGTGGATGCCGATCACCAGCTCATGTTCGGCGAGATCCGGCACGGGATTGAGGTCATAGGCGGGGGCCAGTCGCCATCCGGGATCCCGCAGGAAGCCGTGGTTGTGCAGGTGATCGTCTCTGTGCCCGACGAGAACGTTGAAGACCTCCCGGCGGAAGAGCTGGGCCAAGTCGGTCTCGATGCTGCCAGGTGCGCCGTCGTGGCTCACGGCCTCGGCGATCTCGATGTAGGTCGCCGGTTCGCGGTCGCGCTCGCCGACCATTGTCCATGCCGACGCAAAGAGACGGCGGTCATCGCCAACTCGATCGAAGCGTTTGGCTGCGAATGTGTGTGGTGGCCGCTGCCCAGTCGCAGCAGCCGGGTCCAGGTACCTCGATTCCGGCTCGACGCGCGAGCTCATTGAGGACAACTCCCACGCGCCGACGTCACGCCGGTCGTTGCGAGACGGGAACTTGGCGAGCCACAATGCACCGTCGTCGAGGCGGAATCTGGTCTTCGGTCGAGCGCCCCCAAGCGGGCTGCCGGGAGCGAGCCGGAGGGCGATGGCCGCTCGGAGAGCGGTCCGACGACGGCTGTCCGCCGGATGCTCGAACTCGTGGGTAGGACACAGAGACCGATCGGGCCACGCTGTCAGTAACCGACGGGGCGGTGGCTCGACTCGACGTGATTGGGGGTCATGACCGCCGGGTTCGGGCGAACGAGATGACGCAGCCTATAGGCGTCCTGCATCATCGCCCGAACCGTGGCCCTGACAAAACAGCAGATCCGTGGGACC
>JBKKCW010000025.1:0-3744 GCA_046712485.1 Candidatus Limnocylindrales bacterium | reverse complement strand
AAAATACGAGCCCACGAGACCCCAAGGCTACGGTCGGCGCCCGCCGGGACCCGGCGGGCGCAGTTGATGACGCGTTGGTGATCGTCGGAGCGCTACTCCAGCGTCCAGGTCTCCACGTCCATGAATGTCTCGCGCTCGTTCAGGTGGACGTCGAAACCGCCACCGAGGCGCTTCGACGCGACCATCACGAGGTTCGGCGAGTAGAGGTTCGCCTGCGGGACGTCCTCGTTGAGGATCCTGGCGAGCTCATGGTAGATCTCGTCCTGAGCCTCCGGATCGGCGGTCGAGCGACCCTCCGCCCACAGCTCGAAGATCTTCGGGTTCGTGTAACCCGATTCGAAGTTCGGATCGTCGGCCTTGAAGTACTGCGCCGACCGATCCGGCGACAACCCTTCGCTGCCACCGACGGCGATGAAACCATCCCATTGCGTTCGGTCGTTGTACTTCGCGAGGTAGGTTTCGTTGTCCGTCGGGACCAGCTCAACCACCACGCCGGCCGCCTGGAGGTCGCTCTGGATGAGCGGCATGATCGCCTGGGCGTCAGGGAAGGTCTGGTTGTAGAGGAGCTTGAATGTCTCCCCGTTGTAGCCCCCATCGGCAAGGAGCTGCTTGGCGGTGTCAACGTTGTACTCGTACTTGTTGAGGTCGTCGTAGACCGTGAACCCAGGCGGGTTGTACAGGACCTTCGCCCGGCCCTTGTAGAAGTCGTCCACGATCGCCTGGCGGTTGATCGCCGTGTAGAAGGCCTGCCGGACCCGCTTGTCACTCCACGGAGCGGCCTCGGTCTTGAACACGATTCGGATGATCCCGGGGTTCTCGGCCGAGATGACGTTGAGCGTGTCGATTGCGGACAGCCGATCGAACTCGCCCGGCGAGACCCTGAAGGCCAGGTCGAGGTCGCCGGACTCGAGCTGGGCCACGGCCAGGGCCGGATCGGCGAAGAGTTTGAAGATGATGCTCCCGATCTGGGGAGCGCCCTTGAAGTATTCAGGATAGGCCTCGAGCTCGACCGACTGGTCGGCCGTGAAGCTCGTCAGCTTGTACGGCCCGGTGCCGACGGTGACACCCGGCGTGCCTGCGGTAAAGTCGATGGTCTCGACGTCCGCTTTGGTCACGGAGCTGAGGATGTGCTCCGGCAGGATCATGTTGGCCATGTCGGTGATGCTGTAGAGGAACCGGGCGTTCGGTGCCGCCAGGGTCAGCTCGACGGTCGAATCGTCGATCTTCACGAGCCCTTCAGGTGTGTCGGTCGTGCCAAGGACGGCTTCAGCGCCCTTGATCTGGTTCCATGCCGGCAGGAAACCCTTGAAGGCGTCCCAGTTCTGGACTGACCAATTGATGGTGAACATGACGTCGTCCGCGGTGAACGCCTCGCCATCGTGCCATGTCGCGTTGTCGACGAGATGGAACGTGTAGACGGTGGCGTCGGGCGAGACGTCGAACGACTCGGCGAGGTCGCCGATGACGGTCTTCGAGTCGGCCTCGGCCTCAACCAGCGTATTGAACACGCTACTGAACCACTGGAACTGGTTGCCCGTCTGGAACTGGACCGGATGCCAGAAGTTGTAGTGGTCGGCCAGTCGGGCGACCCGCAGGACAGAACCTGCGGCAGGCGGCGCCGATTCGGCGGCCGAGGGGGCCGCGGTGGCCTCCGCCGACGCCGGTGGCGCCGCCGAGGGCGAGCTGCTCGTCGTGCCGCAGGCCGCGGCAAGCATGGCGATCGCGATCCCGATCGCAGGGAGACGCATGCGCATCAATTCTCCTCCACGTGATGTCCGTTTGACGGTCAACTTGATCGTGCCCACGCTCGTCGCAATCGATCCTCCTGCTGACGGATGTTGTTGTGCCGGTGGCGCCCTCCTAGGCGTTGAGAGACTGGCGGACGATGGTCGCGAGGTCGTCCCGGGTAGCCGGCCGCGGGCTGACCGCGAGCAGTCGCTGCTGGGCGAACGCGCCCTCGACGATGGCCTCCACGTCGGCATCGCCGTAGCCGAAGGCGGCCGGGCCTCGGGGCGCCCCCAGATCGTGGCACAGGGCCTCCACAGCGTCCGGCATCGCGTCAACGGGTTCGCCCCGGTGGTCGTGGCCCAGCAACCTTGCCGCTTCCATGTGTCGGGCCGGGCTCGTGGGAAAGGTGAACCGGAAGGCGGCGGGTGCTGTCGAGAGCACCGCGAGGCCATGGGGCACGAGTGGCTCTGAACCTGGATATCCCGGCGCGTGGTAGTCGCGGACCAGCCCGGCGATCGGGTAGGCGCAGGCGTGGGGCAGGTGCACCCCGGCATTGCCGAAGCCGATCCCTGCGAACGTCGCGGCAAGCATCATCCCCTCGCGCGCGTCCAGATCCTCGGGCTCCTCGACGACCCTGCGGAACCAGCGACCGAGAAGCCGGAGCGCCTCGGTCGCCCAGATGTCGCTGATCGGGTTGGCGCCGTTGTAGGCCGGTCGGGAGGCGGGGCCTTCGGCGCGCGAAGGGTGGTCGAACGGTCGAGCGGTGAACGACTCGAGCGCGTGGCACAGCACGTCCATGCCGCTCGCGACCGTTACTGCCCGTGGCACACTTGCCGTCAGCAGAGGGTCGACGATCGCGAGTCGCGGGCGTAGCGCCGGGTGGCTGATCCCGGTCTTCACGCGCAGGGCATGGACCCCGACGATGCAGACGGGCGTACTCTCGGCGCCCGTTCCCGCGGTCGTCGGCACCGCGATCAGCGGCGCCAGCGGTCGCGTCGGCGCCCGGCCCGCCCCGATCGGCGGGTTGAGGTACTCGGTGAGCTCGCCGTCGTTTGTCGCCAGCAGGTTCATCGCCTTCGCGGTGTCGATGACGGAGCCGCCGCCGATCGCGAGGTAGCCGTCCGGTCGAGTCTCGCGGGCCCAGGCAGCCGCGGTCGCGACGGAGTCGTCTGTCGGCTCGATGTGGACGTTCGCGAAGGTTGCCGACGTGATCCCGACCGCGCCGAGGAGGCCGGCGGCTCGATCGGCCAAGCCCAGGGCGGCGAGACCTGGATCGGTCACGATCGCGAGCCGACGGAGACCGAGGCTCGCGGCATGGTGGCCGACCTCGTCGAACGCGCTACGGCCGAACACGAGCGGCGGCGCACCCCAGGTGAAGACCGTTTCCGAGGGGCCAGCCATTGTCATTGCGACGCCGGGCATTCGCACCTCTTGCGGGGGTATCCGGAGTGAGTAACATGCTACATGCAACATGGCAGTGTCAAGCGATTCCACGCCGCCCGCCAGGGAGAGCCGGACAGGCTCGAGACGCCGGTCGGAGCCGGGGCTTGGACCGATCGGCGTGCGCCCGTCGCGGACCCAGGAAGTGCTCGAGGTCGTCCGCGCATCGATCATCGGAGGCCAGCTCGTATCGGGCGAGCTCTACTCGGTCGCGGACCTCGCCGAGACGCTCCAGGTCTCGAGGACACCCGTTCGTGAGGCCCTGATCGAACTTGCCACCCGCGGAATGGTCCGGTTCGAGCGGAACCGCGGCGTCCGCATCCTGGGGACGTCGATCCACGACCTCGAGGAGATCTTCGAGATCCGGCTGATGCTCGAGGTGCCTGCCGCGCGCCGGGCGGCTGGGCGAATGCTCCCGGTCGAGGTGATGGGGCTCCGCAGCCACCTCACGGCGATGGAGCGTGCGTCTGACGCCGGGGACGTCGCCCGCCTGTGGGTCCACGACCGCCAGTTCCACCGAGCCTTGATGATCGCCTCGGGCAACCGTCGCCTCGCCGAATACGTCGACACGCTTCG
>JBKKCW010000024.1:0-11813 GCA_046712485.1 Candidatus Limnocylindrales bacterium | reverse complement strand
CCTTCTGGTTGCGCAGCTCGGGGCTCTGCTGAGCGATGAATTCCTGCATGCCCTGAGCGGCGAACAGGTCGAGCCGGCCGTCAAGGTTCATGTCGGTGAAGGCCGTCCCCCAGCCCCACCCGGTGTCCTCGACGCCCATTGCCGCCGCGTCGTCGGTGTAGCGGACCGAACCGTCGGCCGCTCGATCGCCCATGAGCATGGTGTTGCCCGACCCGGTTCCGAACTGGTCGTTGGGATCCGTGATGTTGGTGACATAGAGGTCGAGGGTTCCGTTGTTGCCCAGGTCAGCCACCGCGATGCCCATGTCGTTGCCGACGTGGCCCACACCGTGATCCTCCGATGCCTGACGGAATGCGCCACCCGTGTTCTCGAAGAAGAGGTCCTCACGGTGGTCTACGGCGACATACAGGTCGGCCCAACCGTCACCCGTGAAGTCGGCGAACACCGAGCTGAAGCTGTCCGCTGTGACCTGACCGAGGTGGACCTCATCGGTGACGTCCTGGAAGCGGAACCCGCCGAGGTTTTCGTACAACCGGTTCTGACCCGGGAACCGGCCCTTGACGGACATCTGCTCGCGCGCGGGATCGCCGCCCAGCTGCATCGTCCAGTACGTCACGTAGACATCCAGCAGGCCGTCGTTGTTGTAGTCGGCGAGGGACAGACCACCCACGAGATACCCGACCGGTGTGAAGCCCGAGGCCGCCGTGACGTCGGTGAAGGTGCCGTCCCCAGCGTTGCGGTAGATCCGCGACGGGCTGCCCATGTCCGCGCCATCCCAGTCATTCATCACGATCAGGTCCGGCTGACTGTCGTTGTCGAGGTCGGCGAACGCGGCGGCGCGACTGCCGCCTTTCCCGCTCAACCCTGCGGCCTCCGTCACGTCCACGAACTCCGTATCGCCGGTCGGGCCGCGCTGGTTGCGGAAAAGACGGTTCGGATGGCCCAGCTGACCGAGCATCAGCACGCTGAGCCGTCCGTCGCCAAAGACATCGGCGACCGCTGCGCCGTTGCCCATGTTCCGAAGCATCATCGCGGCCATCGGTTCCTGGGCGAATGGGGTCGTGCCGTAGGCCCCGCGGAAGGCCAGGCCACGCTCCCCGGCGACGTTGCGACACAGCGCGACCTCCGCCTTGGCCGGACCCGGCAGGACCAGGCTGCTGCCCACCAGCCCGACAGCGGCCACGATCAGGACGACCGTCGCCCCGATGGCCACCCTGATGCGTCGGCTCCTGGTCCACGTGGTGACGGCTAGGCGCATGGCCTCCCCGCGTTGTTATGGCTGGCGCGGGATACTGTCGACAATCTGCGCGCGATTGGTTGCGAACGATAGCGACTCCACGGCCATCCGACAAGGCTTGAGCGCACGTTCCGCCAAGCTTTGACAACTCCCCCGCGCTGTCTTGACGGTCGCAGCGCGCGCCCGGTAGATTGTCGACAATCTGCGACGTAACCTTTCGGTCGCGCTACTTCCGGTGAGGTCCATGGCCGTCGCGTCGCTCAGCCTCCGACACCTCGAGCGCCGCTATGGGCCGGTCCGGGCGGTCGACGATCTCAACCTGGAGGTCCCCGACGGTGCATTCGTGACTCTCCTCGGCCCATCCGGCTGCGGCAAGAGCACGACGCTCAACCTGGTCGCCGGCCTGGACCGCCCCAACGCCGGTTCGATCCTGCTCGGTGATCGGGACGTCACGAAGGTGCCGCCAAACGAGCGCCGGATGGCCATGGTTTTCCAGAGCTACGCTCTGTACCCGAACATGACCGTGTTCGAGAACATCGGCTTCTCCTTGAAGCTGCTTCGACGATCAGCTTCCGAAGTGACCGAACGCGTCACACGCGTGGCGGACATGCTCGACATCGGGCATCTGTTGCACCGGAGGCCGGCCGAGTTGTCGGGCGGACAGCAGCAGCGCGTGGCTCTGGGCCGAGCCCTCGTCAAGCAACCACTGGTCTTCCTCCTCGACGAGCCGTTCAGCAACCTCGACGCGGCGCTCCGTGCCCGCATGCGCACGGAGGTCAAGCACCTTCACCTGGCGCTGGGCACCACCAGTCTGTTCGTGACCCACGACCAGGAAGAAGCAATGACCCTGTCCGATCTGATCTGCGTGATGCGCGACGGGAAGATCGTCCAGTGCGGGACGCCGTCGCAGATCTATGCCAAGCCGCAGTCCATGTACGTGGCGGAGTTCGTCGGCAAGCCGCGGATGAGCATCCTGAATGGAGCTCTGGAGCAGGGCGACGGAGGCGTGGCCTTCGTCCGCGACGGTCTCAGGGTCGGGTTGGGCAGTCCCTCGGAAATCGGGCTCGCCGCGGGCGCCTGGCCGAAGGTCGCTCTCGGCGTGCGGGCGGAGGACGTGCTCGTCCATGCGAATGCGACGGCGATCGGCCTCGCGACCATCCCGGCCATCGTCGGGCTGATGGAACCGATCGGATCGGACACGTTCGTGGAGCTGGACGTTGGCGGCACGACGATCGTGGCGCGCGTCTCCCCCGACCTGCCGATCTCGCTCGGCCAGCCTGTCGCTGCGGAGCTGCGGCGGTCCGGCATCCATGTGTTTGCTGGTGGAACCGGTGAGCGGATCGTCGCCTGACGAGGCGGACCGGGCGGCGACGGCGTGAGCGCAGGCCTCCGTTGTCTCAGCCGGATCGCCAGGTGAACCTTGTCGGTCGGATGACAGCGACGACCTGATCGCCGTTCGATCGCATTTGCTCCCAGCGAGCGGTCACCTCGGCCGCGGCATGGTACTTCTCGAGGACCCGACGCATGTGCGCCTCGACCTCGATGCCATAGACCAGGGACGCCATACCGCTGACCGTCGCCCAGCCCTCCGACGACACGTCCTCGATGAGCAGGCTGACCCGCGGATCTCGGTCGATGTTGATGGTCCTCGCACTGAAGTCGTGGGTGGGCAGGCGGATCACAGCCCCATCCCAGTGGTAGATCGAGAAGGCCAGCAGCGGGTGACCGCCTGGATCGTTGACCGCCAGGGCGGCCCTCAGCGCGCCATCGAGCAGGGCGTGCTGCTCCGGCGAGAGCGCGGCGACCGGGTCCGGCGTCGCAAGACGGCCGGCTGCGCTTGCCGGGACGAGCGAATCCATCGCCGGCGTTGCTGAACCAGCGACTGCCGGCCGTTCGACGACCGATGATGACCACTCCGTGGCGTCGTCAAGGCCGACGATCGTGGCTTCACCTGTAACCACGAGCGAACGACGGATCGCCGTTGACGCGCCCGCGATCTTCCCCGCCGTCCACACGGCGTCCGTCGAAAGCTGGCGAAGGAATGACCGACGGTCGCCCTCCTGGACGGGATCGACGGCCTGCCCGATCTCGGGATCCGGGTGCGGCACAGGGTCAGTGCGGGGATCAGGCATCTGGGTCCGGTTCGGCTTCGCAGATCGCTTCGGCTCAGTCTACCCGGCCTCGATCGGTCGGACGCTTCGCCAAGGTACCGTGCGGCAGGGTTCGATCGCATGGCCACCAGCCGGCGCCCGCGCTTTCGTGACCGCGCGTTCGCTCCACAAGTCAGTCAAACCGACCGGCCGCGCTCGTCATCGACGCTGTCTCGCGGGCGCGCCGATGTTCGACGCATCCGGATCGGCTCGAATCTCGATGCTGACCTTGGCCCACGCGTCAGGGCGCGCGAAAGGACCGGGCGGAGCGGTCGCCGACCGAGCAGACTTGCGGCGTGACTGACCCTTCTGGTTCAGCGCCCTCGCCATCCCCTCCGGACCGGGCGGACCCGGTGGCCACGGTGCCGACAGCGCGACCTGCGTCTCGACTGCCGCGAACAGTCACGCCGTCGCGGTACGACCTCGCGCTGCGCCTGGATCCCGGGCTCCCCACGTTCGAGGGCACCGTCAGCATCGCAGTGACGGTCCACGAGCGGACAAGCGACATCGTCCTCAATGCGAACTGCCTGACGGTCATTTCCGCAGCGGTGTTCAACGCCGACGGTTCGAGCATCGACGTGTCCGCGCTGACAGCGGATGCCGATGCCGAACGTCTGAGGCTGACGTTCGACGAGGCATTGCTGGCGGGCGCGTACAGCGTCCGGCTCACGTTCACGGCCCAGCTGAGCGACGAGATGGTCGGGATGTACCGCTCCCGGTACGAGGACGACGCCGGCCAGGAGCAGGTCATCCTCACGTCCGACTTCGAGGCAACGGGCGCCCGGCGCTGCTTCCCGTGCTGGGACGAGCCCGACCTGAAGGCGTCGTTCGCGGTAACGCTCGTGGTGCCCGACGGGCTGACCGCCTTGACCAACACGCCAGAGGCCGCGCGTGAGCCCGCCGATCCGGGTTTCACGCGTGTCCGTTTCGCGCCATCGATGGTCATGTCGACATACCTGCTGTGCGTAGTCGTCGGACGGCTCGCCCTCACACCACCGCGAGACGCTCGTGGCGTCCCCGTCCGCGTCGCCAGCCGTCCGGAGCGGGTCCACCTCGCCGGCTACGCCAATGACGTCGCCGTGTTTGCCCTCGATTGGTTCGCCGACTATTTCGACATCCCATACCCGGAGCAGAAGCTGGACCAGGCGGGCATCCCTGATTTCGCCCAGGGCGCCATGGAGAACGTCGGACTGGTCACGTTTCGCGAGACGCTCCTGCTGCTCGACCCGGCATTGGCCGCACACGACGAGCGCGTCGCGGTCGCCGAGACCATCGCGCATGAGCTCGCCCACATGTGGTTCGGCGATCTGGTCACGATGCGCTGGTGGAACGGCATCTGGCTGAACGAGGCGTTCGCGACGTTCATGGCGTACCTGTGCCTCGATGCCATGGAGCCGTCGTGGCGTGTCTTCGACGGGTTCCAGCGACTGCGGGCGATCGCATTCGAAGTCGACGGCCTCGCCAGCACGCGGCCCGTGGAGTTCCCGGTCGAGTCCCCGGATGACGCGAGCGGCATGTTCGACGCCTTGACCTACTTCAAGGGCGGTGGCGTGCTTCGCATGATCGAGCAGTGGCTCGGGGCCGAGACGTTCAGAGCGGGCATCCGGCAGTACCTGTCGACCCACGCCTACGCCAACACGGAGACCCATGACCTGTGGGACGCGCTCGAGGCGGCGAGCGGGCAACCCGTCCGCCGGATCATGGACGCCTGGATCTTCCAGCCAGGCTATCCGGCCGTGGATGTTCGCCGGGACGGGGACGCGATCCGTCTCGCCACGCATCGGTTCGCGCCCTCCCTGCCGGGCGATGCAACGTCCTGGCCGGTGCCCCTGATCGTGCGCCAGGTCCTGCCCGACGGGGTGCTCGTGGAGCGTGTCCTTGTCGAACCGGGCGGGCTCGTACATCCGCTCGGCCACCCCGATGCCCTGGTGGTCGTCAACGCCGGGTCCGTCGCATTCGTGCGGACGTTCTACGACGACGAGCTGCAGGCAAGGTTGGTCGAGCGCGCCGAGACAGATCTCTCGCCGGCAGAGCGGTACGGCCTCATCGAGGACAGCTGGGCGGGGGTCGTGGCGGGCGAGGCGTCCGTGTCGTCGTTCCTGGATCTCGTGGCAGGGTTCGCGTTCGAGACGGCTCCGCCAGTCTGGCACGCGATCATCACCGGTCTGCGCTGGTGCGACAGGTTCCTGGAGGGTGAGCCACGCGAGGGCTTTCGCGAGTTCGTGCGCGACCTCGTCCGTCCGGCATTCGAGCGATTGGGGCTCGACCCGCGCGACACGGACAGCGACCTGGATCGGGCGCTCCGCGGCGACCTGATCCGGACGATGGGTGTGCTCGGCAACGATTCGGCGACACAGGTCGGGGCGCGCGAGCTCGAGGCGCGATCACGAAGCGGCGGCGGGATCGAGCCGGCGGTCGCGGCGGCCGCCGTCGACGTGGTCGCGTTTGTGGGCGGGCCGGCAGACTACGACGCCTTCCGCGCCCGGATGGACGAGGCCGAGACCCCGCAGGAGCAGGACCGCTACCGCTACGCGCTCGCCAAGTTCCGAGACCCGGCCCTCTTCCAGCGGACGCTGGACCTGGCGGCCTCGGATGCGATCCGGCCACAGGATGCGCCGTTCCTGCTGGCCCGCGCGATCATGAACCGGGACCTGGGGTACGTGGCCTGGCGCTTCGTTCGGGACCGCTGGTCTGAGCTCATTCCGCGGTTTGCCCCCTCGAACGTGATCTTCCTGGCGGAGGGAACCATGTCGCTGACCGCTCCCGACCTGGTGGCGGACGTTCAGGCGTTCTACCTGGAGCACGACATCCCCCAGAACCACCAGACCCTCGTCCAGGTGCTCGAACAACAGCGCCTGCTGGCAGCGCTCCGGGAGCGAGCGAGCCCCGAGCTGCGTGCCCGATTCGGCGGAACGCACTGAGAGCCCGCGATGGGCAGACCGCGCCGGCCTGAACAGGAGGCACGCCTTCGTCTCGATCGCGGCCAAAGACGATGACCGTCGTCCTCACCGGCTTCGACCTTCTGCGCGACGACGTGGTTCGGGTCGCACGCGACGGGGAGCAGGTGGAGCTCGCGCCGTCGGCGATCCAGCGGATGGCGGCGGCGCGCTCTGTCGTCGAGGAGCGTCTCGCGGCCGGGGAGCGGATCTATGGCAGCTCGACCGCCGTCGGGGTCCTCAAGCGGACCGGGCTCGATGCGAGCGGATCCGCGTCATATTCGAACCGGATCGTTCGGCAGCACCTGGTGGCCCAGGGTGACACCGCGGCTGCGGACCTCGTCCGAGCCACGATGCTTCGCCTTGCCAACGGGTTCGCCGCAGGCTATCCGGGCGTTCGGCCGCTCCTCGCCAAACGCCTTGTCGATGCCCTCAACAGCGGTTCCCCACCGCGGGTCCGGATCCTGGGATCGGTCGGTCAGTCCGATCTCGCTCAGATGGCCGACCTTGCCACGAGCGTCTTCGAGGACGTGCTCCTGGAGGCGGGCGAGGGCCTGGCCTTGGTATCGAGCAATTCGTTCTCCACCGGCACCGCGGCACTGGCAATGGCCGACGCGGCCACGCTCCTGGCCACCGCGGAGGTCGCGGGCGCGCTCAGTCTCGAGGCGCTCGTCGCCAACCTGGGCATCCTCGACGCCTCGATCGGGGAAGCCAGGCCGTACCCGGGCCTGAAGACGAGCCTTGCCAACCTGCGGCACCTCCTCGATGGCAGCGGGCTGTTCGCGCCCGGCGCCTCGCGGGCGCTCCAGGACCCGCTGAGCTTTCGCAATCTTCCGCAGCTGCTCGGCGCGTGCCGCGATGCATTCGACCATGCCGACGCCCAGCTCGCCATCGAGCTCAACGCTTCGCAGGGCAATCCGATCGTGGACCTCGCGACCCGTCGGGTGGTGCCCACGGCCAACTTCGAATCGTTGCCGCTCGCGGCGGCGCTCGACTACGTCCGGATCGCCCTCGCGTCATTTCTTGGGTCATCCGCGGAGCGAAGCGTCAAGCTGCTCGAGTCGCCTTGGTCCGGGCTTCCGACCGGCCTGGCGACGTCGAACGATCCGGCCGATCCCGGGTTGTCGTATCTCGGGATCGCGGCCCAATCGATGGCGGCGGAGGCCCGCCTGCTCGCCGCGCCGGTCTCATTCGAGCTTGTATCGACGGCGCATGCCGAAGGCATCGAGGATCGAACGAGCCTCGCCCCCCTGGCGGCGCGGCGGCTCGCCGGGATGGCGGCGCTCGGCGCACGGGTCGTCGCCATCGAGCTTGCGGTCGCGGCGCAGGCCATCGAACTCCGGGGGATGGGACAGCGCGGCGCGGGAACGTCCATCGCCACTGCGGCGGTTCGCCAGCACCTGCCCTTCCTGGGGGCCGATGCGACCGTGCCCGACCTCGAGGACCTCGTGGAGGCAGTGCATCGGGGCGTGTTCACCGTCCGCGGCGCGTAGCCTCCAATCCCTGAAAACGGACTGCCGGGCGCGTCCTGCTATGGTGCCGATGTGGCAGTCGACGTCCTCGTTCCGGTGCGGAGGGGCATGGTCCCGGAGCAGCAACCGATCGTCGCCCGATGGCTGGGCCGGATCGCGTACCGCGAGGCGCACGTGCTCCAGAAGGAGCTCGTCGCCCAGCGCGTCACCGGGAAGATCCCCGACCAGCTCCTGCTCCTCGAGCACCCCGCTGTCCTGACCCTCGGTCGGCAGTCGGATCCGGCGCATATCCGAGCGACACCAGGGCAGCTCGAGGCGCGCGGTATCGACGTGGTGCGGGTCGAACGCGGCGGTGAGGTGACGTATCACGGCCCGGGGCAGCTCGTGGCCTACCCCATCGTCGCGCTGTCGGGGCGAGGCCTGCTGATCCGCCCGTTCGTCAGGGCGCTCGAAGCGGCCCTCGTCGAAACCTGTCGAACCTACGGCGTCCGAGCGGCTCGTCGCGAGGGTCATCCCGGATGCTGGTGCGCGGAGGACAGCCCGGACCCGCGCAAGATCGGCGCGTTGGGCCTGCGTGTCGAACGTGGCGTGACGTACCACGGGATCGCCCTCAACGTGACCGCGGACCTCGCCGATTTCGACCTCATCGACCCCTGCGGGATGCCCGGTGTGACGTCCACGTCGATCGCCGTGGAACGCGGTGACGGGCGCGCCGTGCCGACGACAACCTCCGTCGAACGCGCCGCCAGCGTCTTTGCGCCAGCCTTCGCCGGCGCGATCGGTGCGCGCCGCGAGGCCGGCTGACCGCAGGTCGGCCGTGCGGTTCGCGCTTCGTAAGGACCCGCTCACCGGTTTGTGGGTCGCCACCGTCGTGGACCGTGCGTTCGATCGAGATCGGTTCGCCCGGGCAGCAGAACCCGTCGACGATCGAGTCTTTGGCTGCGCGAACTGTTCGACCCCCGACGGCGGCGGGGTACGCGTCCGGATGCTCAAGGATTTCGCGTTCCATGTCGTCGGCACGGGCGAGGATGCTCGTGAGCTCGACCGTGGGATCGCCCAGGTGGCCCTTGCCGAGGCCCGCGCGACCGGCAGCTGGCGGACGGTCCTGGCGCCCCCGCGGGAGCATCGTGCGCTCCACGCCGTCGGCAACGAGCTCATCGAAACGCTGCTCGTGCACGCTCGCGACGCGGTGGCCGAGGCGAAGTCGATCGGTCAGACGGACTACCTGCAGGTGGTCCAGAACTGGGGCGCTCAGGCCGGCGCTCGGACCAATCACCTCTGTCTCGATCTCTACGACCTGCCGCAGATCCCGCACCGGGTCGCCGAGGAGATGGGTGGGGCTGCCCGCTTTGTGATCCGCGAAGGCGAGTGCCCGTTCTGCCGCCTCGTCCGCGAGGAGGTTCGCCACGCGGACCGGCTCGTCTGGGAGGACGCCTCGAGCGTCGCATTCGCCCCGTACGCGTCGCGCTCGGCGTTCGAAGTCTGGATCGTCCCGCGTGCCCATCAGGCCGACTTCGGTCGGGCACGCCAACCCGACATCGCAGCGACGGCGGAGGCGCTCCGCCAGGTCTTCACCCGTCTCGCAAGCAGTCTCGACGGGCCGCCCTACAACCTGGTCCTCCACAGCGCGCCGTTGCGTGAGGGGGTCGACGCCACCTACCACTGGCACTGGGAGATCCATCCGCGCCTCCGCGAGATCGCCGGACTCGAGCTCGGGACTGGGTTGCCCGTCAACCCGGTGGCCCCGGAGGACGCCGTCGAGGAGCTCCTGTCCGAGACCGAACTGACCGGTGGTGGCACCGGTTGAGCCGTCGCGGGCCCGGGATCGGGCGTCACACGACGACGAGCCCCACCGTCATTGGGCCGACGAGCGCGCGCCGTCCCCTCGTGAGCGTGCTCGGTGACATCATCCGCTCGGAGAACTTGTGGTCGCCGAACTGCCTTTCGCTGACCTTCGCGAAACCCTCGGCCGCCCTGCCCACCGCCGGCGAAGTGTCGCCATGAGCGACGTCTGGGATCGTGACGAAGCCGCCATCTTCGTCGAGGCGCTCTTTGGCAGGCATCAAACCGAGATCTACGCCTACCTGCTGCGGATGCTTCGCGACCCCGAGCTGGCCGCCGACCTGACACAGGACGCCTTCATCAAGGCGTATCGCAATTACGAGACGCTCGAAAAGCCCGAGAACGCCCGGGCGTGGCTCTACCAGATTGCCTATCGCGTCGCGCTCGATGAGATCCGGCGGCGCAAGATCATCCGGTTCCTGCCGTGGACCGGCGAGTCGCCGGGCTCAGCGCCATCGGCCGAGCGGCTGGTCATGGACGCCCATCTGTCGGGCGACATGCAGCGTGCCCTGGCCCGGATCCCCGAACGGCAACGCGCGGCCCTGCTGCTGGCCGAGCTGCACGACCTGACCGGGCTCGAGCTCGCGTCCGCGCTCGGCGTCAGCCACGTTGCCGCGCGAGCGTTGCTCACGCGTGCACGCGAGAGCCTCCGCCAGGCGCTGGCGTCGGAACGTGCCGCCGACGCCGCCCAGGCAACCCCGTCGCAGGAAGCCCGATGAGTCCGCGGAACCGGATCGGCCGGTTTACACGGGTCGGCCGCAGACCTGACCACTGGACGTCGCCACACGATCGCGCTCGCGCCCGCGCCGCGGAGCGGCTCGAGGCGCCGCTCGCGAAGGACGAGGCCGAGTGGCTCGACGCGCATCTTGGCGGCTGCGAACCATGTCGCGGCGTCGCCGAGGCCTATGCCGCCGACCGGCTGCTCCTTCGACAGCTCCGTGACGAACCACCCGAGCCGCCCCGGGATCTGTGGGCACGAACGGCGGCGGGCATCGAGCGTGAGGCGGGGCGCCGTGTGCCCGCCGATCGTGCTCCGCGCGCGTCGCGCGAGACCTCGCTACCGGCGATCAGTGCGCTGTCCGGTCTTGCGGTGGTTGGCGTCGTGGTCATCGCGACGGCGATCTCGAGCGGTCTGCTCGGCCCCGCCGGTCGCGACGGCGTGATCGCCAGCCCGTCGATCGCCCTCGCGAGCCTGGAGATCCCGCCCGAACCGACCGCGATCGCCGTCGGCGCGGGCAAGGTCCTCTGGCTGGGCGCCGATGACGACGGCGCATTTGCCTTCAACGTCGCCCACATCGATGCCGTCTGTCCGCTCGATCGCCAGCCCGACTGCCCACAGATCGCGGACGGCTATGCCAAGCGCCTCACCCTGACGGCCACCCCCAGGTACGTGTTCCAGTCGCCGATCGATGATCAGGCCGTGGTCATGGGCACCGACGCCAACGGGGCCGATGCGGTCATCGTCGTCGCGCTGCCCACCCCGGATCCGACCCCTGGGTCATCGACCGACCCTGGCGCGACCGTGACCACCCCCGAACCGACGGAAACCCTGGCCTCAGCGCCGTTGGTCACGTCCACACCAACCTCGACCCCGGAGGGGACGCCGGTCCTCGAGTCGCCGAGCTCGTTGCCGGTCGTCTCGCCCTCGGGCCTGGCGTCGGCCGATGTCGCGTCCGCCAGCCCGGTTGGTTCGGACGGAGCGAGCCCAGCGCCTGGCGACGGGACTGCCGTCGCGATCATCACCGACGTGACGGTTGTGGGTCGGAGTGCCGCGTATTCGCCGGATGGGATGTGGTTCGCCTTCAGCGCCCGCCCAGCGGACGGGTCCACCGGCCCGGACATCTATGTCTGGCACATCGGCGATCTGCACGCCCGCCCGATCACGACGGATCACCGGAGCATCTTTGCCTCATGGGTCGGCGGCAGCGTGCTGGGCAGCCGGCTCGTCGCACCCGTGGTGCCGTCCGATCTGCCGCTCGAGATCCCTTCGTTCAAGAGCCCCGGATCCGAGCCCACGATCGAAATCCCGCCGCCGATCGAGGCCCCGCCTTCGAATGTGCCCGGTTTGCCGGTGGAGCCCGCGCAGTCGGTCGAGCCCGGGCAGTCGGTCGAGCCCGGGCCATCGGTCGAGCCGGGGCCGTCGGTCGAGCCGGGGCCGTCGGTCGAGCCGGGGCCG
>JBKKCW010000023.1:0-5052 GCA_046712485.1 Candidatus Limnocylindrales bacterium | reverse complement strand
GCCGACGCCTGCACCGACGCCGGCGCCGACCGCCGCGCCGACCGCCACGCCGACGGCCGAACCAACCGACGAGCCGGCACCGACGCTGCCGCCGACCACGGCAATCGCCCCGTCCGGCACGGCCGGTGACGGCGGGATGACCGGCTTCATCAGCCTGGCCGGGCTCCTGGCCGCCGCCGGGACGCTCGCCTGGATTGGACGCCGGCGGTCATCCCAGCGGGGCTGACCACCGACTACGTCCCGTGCGCTTCTGCGGCTGCGCTCAGCCGCAGAAGCGGCGGACAACGTCGTAGAGGACCGGGAGGCCCCACCGGAGCGCCTCCACCGAGACCCGCTCATCGACCCCGTGGAAGCGCTCGAGAAAGCGCTCCTCGGGATCGAGCATGAGCGGGAAGAACCCATACGTCGGCACGCCCAGCCGGCTGGTGAACTTGGCGTCGGTGCCAAACGGCGCCATCGCGGCCAGCGGGATCCCGTCGGGATCGTGCTCGAGGATCGCCTGGGCCAGCAGGTCGAACAGCGGCCCGTCCGCCGGGGCCTCGACCGGCGACCCGAACACGATCAGCTCCAGCTCGCACACCGCCGCGAGGCCGGGGCCGAGCCGCTCGAGGATCATCGACCGCAGGTCGGGCTCCCCCGTACCGGGCAGGACCCGGCAGTCGATCTGGACCTCCGCGTCACCCGGGATGACGTTGTACTTGACTCCCGCGTGGACCACGTCCGGGCTGATCGTGTTGCGGACGAGCGCCCGGAGGGCGCGTGCGTACATCGGGTCGCAGCTGGCGGCGAGCGCCGCCTCCGCGCGTTCCGGCTCGTCCGACGTCAGCCCCCGCAGGACCGTGGCCGCCGCACCGGGGAGGGCCGCGGCGGCGGCTTCGAGGAACCGCCGCATGACCGGCGTGATCCGTATCGGTCCGGGCGCGGCGAGGCGGCGGATGACCTCGGCCGCGAGCACGGCCGCGTTGTCGTCGCGTGGCATCGAGCCATGCCCCCAGGTGCCGCGAACCGAGATCCTGTATGCCGCGTAGCCCTTCTCTGCAACCTGGATCGGATAGAGACGACGACCGGCGACGGTCGTGGCAACGCCCCCACATTCGTTGAGGGCGCCCGCGGCCCGCAGCCAATCCGGCCGGTGCTCGGCCAGCCACTTCGCACCGGCGGCCGCGCCCGCCTCCTCGTCGGCGGTACAGGTGAACAACAGGTCGCGGCGAAGGCCGGGGATCGGATCGCTGGCCGGGTCGCGTCCCGCCGCTCGCGCGGCATCCGCGAGCAGACGCACGACGCCGAGCTCCATCGCGACCATGCCCTTCATATCGACGGCGCCACGGCCGTAGACGTAGCCATCGGCAAGGTCCGCTGCGAACGGGTCATGCGTCCACCGATCCGCCGAGGCCGGCACCACGTCAAGGTGTGACAGGAGCAGGAGCGGATCGCCACCGGAGCCATCGCCGCGGAGCCGGGCGTGGACCGAACCGCGCCCAGGGACCGGTTCGAGCACCTCGGGGGCAAGGCCAGCATCGCGCAGCAGGTCCGCGACATGGTTGGCCGCGACGAGCTCCTGGTCCGGCGCCCCGGCGTCCGGTGGGTTGATCGACGGGATCCGGATCAGCTCGCACGTCGTCGCCACGAGGCGATCCGTCGCCTGCCTCCAGGTGGCTTCGTCGAGAGCGTACGAGGGCGCCGCCGCGTCGGTGGTCACGTGTTCCCCGCATGGAGCAGCGCGATGACGAACCCGACCACGAAGCCCCCGAAGACGAGGACCAGCACCATGAGCAGGAGGAGACGGCCGTAGAACCGCTCCTCGCGCCGCCCCGCATCGGGGTCCGGGTCCCGCCCGCCCGCGATGTACGGCGCCGCCAGGCCGCGGGCGCGAGCGTGTTGCGCTCGGACCGAGTCGTAGGCCTCGGGATCGGGCGGCAGCTGGGCGCCCCCCGGCTCGGGCTCCGTCATGAGGGATCCATGATCGCGGGTGCGATCGGACCGCGCATCACAATACGATCGGGCATCGGCCGGTAGCCAAGACGCGCGTTGACCGCCCGCATGGGCGCGTTGTCGACGTCGTTGCCAGTCTGCAACGCGTCGAGACCGCGTTCGATCGCCCAGCGGATCGTCGCTAGTTTCAAAGAACCCGCCAGCCCCCGGCCGCGCCAGGCCCGGAGGACGGCCGTCATGTCGTGCCACGCCTTCCGTCCGGCCTGACCGGGGAGCAGCAGCAGGCTCGCGTAGCCGACGACCTGGCCGGTCGACGTGGTGGTGGCGACGAAGAACGCATCCTTCGGGATCGATGGTCGATCGACGTCGCGCGTGGTGAACTCGGCGAGGTCCCCGGCGGCCATCGGCGCGGTGCCACCCGGGATGTCGAGGAAGGCCTCCGTTGCGACCGCGTGGACGCCCTCGACGAGATCCGGGCGCTCGGCGAGCGTGTGGAGCTCGACATCAGTGGGCAGGACGATCGGGGGCGCCGTCAGCCCAGCGAGCAACAGCTCGACCATCTTCGATCGCTCGTATTCCCTGAAGCCCCGGTGGAGCAGGAACTCGATGCCCTCGGGCCGGGCGTCGTTGGCCGGGATCTGGAGCTCGGTCTTGCCTGCGCTCCGGGCCTCGTCGGAAATTGCGGTCAGGAGCGCGCCACCGATACCCTGCCGGCGGGCGTCGGGCAGGACGTCCAGCGTCCCCCAGTAGGCCGGATAGTCGGTCGGGTACATGTAGATCCGGCCCACCGTCGCGGCGGCCACCGGTCTGCCGCCAACGTCCGCCACGAGCCTGACCCCACCAGGATAGGTCGCGTCCGCCCAGCGGAGCTCGTCGATCGAGGTCGAGTCCTCCGGGCTGACCTCGCCGACGATCCGGGCGATCGTCCCGAGGTCGGTCTCGTCGTCAGTCGCGCGACGGATCGTGTAGGCCATTGGGGCCGGCGATCAGCCGATCCGCAGGTTCGCGGCGAGGCTCGCCGTCATCCGTGGGCCGGTCGTGACAGCTCCGTTGGACGGCGCTCCGACGAGGGCGGCGTACTTGGCCATGACGCCGCTCCGGTACCGGCTGGCTGGCGGCGTCCACCGCTCGAAGCGAAGCGCCACCTCGTCCGCGGGAACGTCGAGGTCGAGCGCCTTGCGGTCCACGTCGATGACGATCCGGTCGCCCTCCTCGACGATCGCGATGGGACCCCCGAGCGCTGCCTCGGGTGCCACGTGACCGATCATCAGTCCGTGTGTCCCGCCCGAGAACCGGCCGTCGGTCAGCAGCGCAACGGCATCGCCCAGGCCCTCGCCGACGAGCGCCGCCGTGACCTGCAGCATCTCCTGCATGCCGGGGCCTCCGACCGGCCCTTCATACCGAATGACGACCACGTCCCCGGGCTTGATCCGCTGCGCTCGTACGGCGTCGTAGCAGGCTGCCTCGGAATCGAAGACCCGGGCCGGGCCCTCGAACTGCCGTCGTTCGTGCCCGGCCAGCTTGACGACGCAACCTTCGGGGGCGAGGGAGCCCCGCAGGATGGCGAGGCCGCCGTTTGGCTTGAGCGGCGTCTCGATGGGCACGACGACCTGCTGACCCGGCGTCTCCCGGACGCGTTCGGCGATCTCCGCGATGCTCAGGCCGTCGACCGTGGGCGCATCCCCGTGCAGCAGGCCCGGTTGCTTGAGAAGCTCGCGCATGACGAGCCCGACACCACCGGCCTCGTACATGTCCGTGGCGGTGTACCGGCCACCGGGGCGCATGTCGCCGATCAGCGGCGTGCGATCGGCGATGGCCCCGAACTCGTCGATGTCGAGCGGGATCCCGTATTCGTGGGCGATCGCGAGCAGATGCAGGACGCCGTTGGTCGAGCCGCCCGTCGCCGCCACGCTGGCAATCCCGTTCTCGAGCGCCTTCCGGGTGACGATGGACGAGGGCCGCACGTCCCGACGGACGAGATCCATCACGAGCTCGCCGGTGCGGTGTGCGGCAGCCTCCTTGGCCGGGTCCTCCGCCGGGATCCCGTTGAGACCGGATGGGGAGAGCCCGATGAACTCCATGACCGTGCTCATCGTGTTGGCGGTGAACTGGCCGGCACACGCACCGGCGCCGGGGCAGGCGGCGTTCTCGACCTCGTGCAGCTCGTCGAGCGTTATCTTGCCGGCTCGGTACGCCCCGATCGCTTCGTACACGGTCACGACCGTGGCATTGCGTTGGCCCTTGTAGACCCCTGGGTAGATCGTCCCGCTGTAGAGGACGACGCCGGGCACGTCCACCCGCCCGAGTGCCATCGCCGCCGCGGGGACCGTCTTGTCGCAGGCGACGATGCACACGACGCCGTCGAACAGCTGGCCCCGGACGACCAGCTCGATGGAGTCGGCGATCACCTCGCGACTGATGAGCGAGGTCTTCATGCCTTCCGTGCCCATCGTGACGCCGTCGCTGATGGCGATCGTGTTGAACTCCATCGGCGTGCCACCGGCCGCGCGCACACCCGCCTTGACGAATTCGGCGAGGTGGCGCTGGTTGAGATTGCACGGCATGGTCTCGATCCAGGTCGTGGCCACCCCGATCAGCGGCTTGGCGAGATCCTCGTCGGTGAACCCGACGGCCTTGAGCATGGCCCGCGCGCCAGCCCGATCCGGCCCGTCGGTGATGGCGGCGGACTGGCGTTTGGCTGGGTCGGACAGAACGGGCGCGTCGGGCATCGGAACGGTTCTCCTGCGAACGGGCGTCTGGCGCATTCTCAGACTACAGCGTGACGGCCGATCCGCGAGGCGACCCGCTATGCCGTCCCTACCGCCCGATCCGATCGCCGACGATCTGGTCCGCAACGGTCAGGACGCTGCTGTGACCCGTGACCGCCTCGAGAAATGGGCCGCGCCCGAGCGCGTAGGCCGTGACCGGCCCGACGGCACGAACCGTGGCGGTCCTCGGGACGTTGCGCAGCAACGAGATCTCACCGACGCCGCTGCCCGGGCCCTGGCGTCGGAGCAGCTCGCCTCCCTGGCTCACGTCGACCTCGCCGCTCGCCACGATGAGGTAGTGGTCGCCGCCCTCGCCTTCGCGGATCAGCGTGGCGCCATCTTCGAATTCGAC
>JBKKCW010000022.1:0-2595 GCA_046712485.1 Candidatus Limnocylindrales bacterium | reverse complement strand
GTCCGTCGGCGCCCCCAGGCCAACGGGGCTGACCTCCGGGGCCCCAACCGCCCGGCCTGCCGGCGCGCGGGCCGCCCCCCCTCCCGCGGGCGCCTGTCGAACCGGGGCGTCCGCGTCGACCGTCGTCGGGCCGGCGACGGTCAGCCATGGATCGTCTCCCCGATCCGACGCCAGCGCTGGCCGTCCCGGCTGTCCTCGACCGCGACGCCACGCCCCGCAAGCTCGTCGCGGAGCCGATCCGAGGCCTCCCAGTCGCGAGCCGCGCGAGCCGCCGCTCGCTCCTCGAGAAGCGCCGCAACGTCAGCCTCGAGCTCGTCCACAACGTCCGGAAGCACGGCCAGGACTCGATCGAGATCGCGCAGAACGACGAGCGCCCGCTGGGCGTCCTCGGTCGACAGCGATCGCCGTTCGATGCGCCGGTTGAGCTCGCGGACGAGGTCGAACATGGATCCGAGACCCGCTGACACGTTCAAGTCGTCGTCGAGCGCCGCGCCGAACGCCTCGCGGCCCTGGTCGAGAAGCGCGGGCAGGCTCGGGTCGTGCGCACGTGCCTCGCGGTACCCGTTGAGCGCCGCCACGGCAGCGTCGAGTCGTTCGACGGCCGCGGCGGCCGCGCCAAGCGACGCTTCCGAGTGGCTCAGCGGCGCCCGGTAATGGACTGCGATCAACGCATACCGAAGGGCACGTGGCGAGACGCCCATTGCGAGCAGGTCGCCGACCCGGGCGATGTTGCCGGTCGACTTGGCCATCTTCGAGCCGCCCATCTGCAGGTGTGCGCAATGCAGCCAGGTCGCCACGAACGGCTGACCCGTGGCCGCCTCGCTCTGGGCGATCTCGTCCTCGTGATGCGGGAAGATCAGGTCGACCCCGCCCGTGTGGACGTCGAACGACGGTCCGAGATGGGCCATGCTCATCGCTGAACACTCGATGTGCCAGCCCGGCCGGCCCGGCCCGATGGACGTCTCCCACGACGGCTCGCCCGGCTTTGGGCCCTTCCACAGGGCGAAGTCGCGGACATCGTCCTTGCCGTACTCATCGGCCTCGACCCGCTCCCCCACCCGCAGGCCTTCGGGGTCGAGCCGCGCGAGTCGGCCGTATGCCGGCCAGGACGCGATCCTGAAGAAGATCGAGCCATCGTCGGTTCGGTACGCGTGGCCGCGCTCGAGCAGGATCGAAATGAGGTCGACGATCCGATCGATGTGATCGGTCGCCTTGGGCACGACGTCGGGGGTCGTCATCCGGAGTGCGGCGGCGTCGGCAACGAAGCGTTCCAGGTAGCGGCCGGCGAGCTCGCCGATCCCCACCCCGGCCGCGGCGGCACCCCGGATGATCTTGTCGTCGATGTCCGTGATGTTCATGACCCAGGTGACCGGGAAACCACGCCAGCGAAGGTGGCGTACGAGGAGATCCGCGAACAGGAAGGACCGGAAGTTGCCGATGTGAGCGGGTCCGTAGACCGTCGGTCCGCACGAATAGATACCGACGCGCTCGGCGTCGAGCGGGACGAATGGGCGGGTCTCCCCGCTGAGCGTGTCGTGCAGCCGGACCGTCATCGCGTTCTCGAGACCATGGCGATGGCGACGGCAGAGATCGATCGACCGGCACCATCTGCCCCATCGAGGTTTCCCGAGGATGCCTTGACGTTCACCGCAGAGCGGTCGAGACCGAGCAGGTCGGCAATGGAACCGGCCATCGCGTCCAGCTGATCGCCGAGGCGAGGTCGTCCGGCGACGACGGTCACGTCGATCGAGGCGGGGCGCCACCCAGCGGCAGCGACGCGGTCGACCACGTTCCGCAGGAGCTCGCCGCTGGCGATCCCGCGTGGCGTTCTGGCGTCGGCGGGGAACAGCCGCCCAAGGTCACCGAGCGCGCTGGCTCCAAGGAGCGCGTCTGCGACCGCATGGAGGACGACGTCGCCATCGGAGTGGCCATGAAGTCGAGGGGCTCCGGCGATCTCTACGCCGCCGAGCATGAGCGGTCCACCCGGACCGAACGGGTGGCTGTCCTGCCCGATGCCGGCGCGCGCGGGACCGGCCATGAGGGCGGCCTCGACGCGCGCGATGTCGCCGGGCACTGTGACCTTGAGGTTCGCGGGGTCACCCGGGACCACCCGGACAGGGATGCCGGATGCTTCGAGCAGGGCCGCTTCGTCGGTCCATGTCTCGGGCCCATCCGGCGGGAACCGCTCGTACGCCGACCGGAGGAGATCGCGCCGGACACCCTGTGGCGTCTGGGCCGCGCCCAGGCCGGTCCGGTCAACGGTTTCGCCCACGAGCGCCCCATCGATCCGCTTGAGCGTCTCGGCGACCGGGGTGATCGGGATCGCGGCGCCATGCCGGGCGGCCTCGTTGACGACGCGGCCGACCAGTCCGGGCGTCACGAGGGGCCGCGCGCCGTCGTGCACGAGGAGAACACCACGGTCGGCCGCTCCAAGGCGATCGAAGGCGTCGAACCCCGCAAACACCGAATCCTGGCGGCGCATCCCGCCGCCCACCACATCGACGACGCCGGCCGGCAGCCAGTTCGCGGCCGCGATCTCGGGGACGCGCTCTCCCGACGTTACGATGACGATCCGCCCGACCTCCGGGGTTGAGG
>JBKKCW010000021.1:0-3371 GCA_046712485.1 Candidatus Limnocylindrales bacterium | reverse complement strand
GCCCACCGCGTCGCTCTCCGCGCACGAGGTCCGGCAGCTGTTCCGCATCGTCGGGACCCTCAAGGACGCGGGCGTGGCGGTGCTGTTCATCTCCCACCGGATGGAGGAGGTGTTCGAGATCGCCGATCGGGTGACCGTGCTCCGGGATGGTCGCTGGGTCTCGACGTGGCCGAGATCGGAGCTGACCCCGGCGATCGCGATTCGGGACATGGTCGGGCGCCCCCTGAGTGCCTTCTTTCAGCGGACGCGTCGTCAGCCCGGCGCGGTCGTCCTCGAGACGAGGGCGATCGGTCGGGACGGGGCCTTTCACGAAGTGTCACTCGAGCTGCGTGCCGGCGAGGTCATGGGCTTCGCCGGGCTGGTCGGCGCGCGTCGGACCGACGTCGGGCTTGCCCTGTTCGGGATCACGCCGACCGACAGCGGGGAGATCCTCGTCGACGGGCGCGCCGTCCGCATCCGCGATCCCCAGGATGCGATGCGCCTGGGGATCGCCTACTCGACCGAGGATCGCCGCCAGCTTGGCCTCGTGTTCCCGCTGTCGATCGCAGCAAACATCTCGCTGCCGACGCTCGGCCGCTATCTCAACCGGCTGGGCCTGGTCCGGGGTTCCGCGGAGGAGGCCTCCGCGGAACGCTACCGCGACCGGTTGAAGATCCGCGCCCGATCCGTCCGGGTGCCGGTTTCCACGCTCTCTGGCGGCAACCAGCAGAAGGTCGTGCTGAGCAAGTGGCTCGACACGCGACCGCGGGTACTGATCCTCGATGAGCCGACCCGAGGCATCGACGTCGGATCGAAGGCCGAGGTCCATCAAATTATCGACGAGCTGGCCGGCGAGGGCTTGGCCATCATCGTGATCAGCTCGGATTTGCCCGAGGTCCTGGCCATCAGCGACCGGATCCTGGTCATGCGCGAGGGTCGACAGATGGCGATCCTCGATCACGACGAAGCCACTGCGGAGCTCGTGCTCAGCGCCGCGATGGGGCAGGCGGCCTCTCCAGCGATGGAGCCCGCGTGATGCGTACGTTGCTCCGGCACCTCCGACCCGAGCAGCTGCGCGAGCTAACCCTGGTGGTCATCATCATCGTGCTCATCGGCTTCTTCGCCACCCAGATCGACGACTACCTGTCAGCGCGCACTTTCACCCGGATCAGCACCAGCGCCGCAGTGGTCGCGGTCGTGGCCGTTGGCCAGACGCTCGTCGTGCTCACCCGGAACATCGATCTGTCGGTGGGCTCTGTGGTCGGCCTGGTGGCCTATTTCGTCGGCACGCTCCTGTCGAACGACCCAACCCTGTCGCCGGTCATCGCAGTGACGCTCTCGATCGCTCTCGGCGCCTCCCTTGGCGCCGTCAACGGGCTGCTCGTCGCCTACGGACGGGTGCCGGCGATCGTGACGACGCTCGGCACGCTGGCGCTCTATCGCGTCGCGCTCGTCGAGCTTTCGGGCGCGAAGACGGTCACGACGGACGCGCTCCCCGAGTGGCTGCTCGAGCTGCCACGGGCGACGCTCCTGTCACTCGGCGCGATCGACGTGCGGCCGCTGGTCGTCCTCGCGGTCGTCATCGCGATCGTCTTCCAGTTGGGGCTGCGATACCTGCCCTACGGCCGGCGCCTGTTCGCAATTGGCTCCAACCCGGAGGCCGCCCAAATGGCGGGCTTCCCGGTGCAGCGCGACATCTTTGGCGCGTTCGTGCTGTCGGGTGCGTTGGCGGGCCTCGCCGGGTTCATGTTTCTCGCCCGGTTCGGCAACATCACGGTCGTGGCCGGCCAAGGTTTGGAGCTCCAGGTCGTCGCGGCGGTCGTGGTGGGTGGGGTGAACATCTTTGGCGGCGTCGGATCGGCCATCGGGGCGCTGCTCGGCGCGACGCTGATCGATCTCCTCCAGCAAAGCCTCATCCGGTGGCTCGAGGTGAGCGAGTTCCTGCGCGATGCGATCCTTGGCCTGCTGATCCTGTTCGCGGTTGCATCGGACAAGGTCATTCTCGGCCGGCTGCGGACGCTGGGTGTGCGTGCCCGACGGCAGGCCCAACAGGTCGTCGCGGCATCGGAGGCGGCCGGCGACCGTGGCTGAGCTGGCGCGCCGACTTCGATCGTGGGAGGGGTTCCTGCTCGGGATCCTGATCGTGGTCGTCGCCTTCAACGCGATCGTCGCGCCCGGCTACCTCAGCCTCCAGAACCAGGTCAACCTCTTCCAGCTCAGCGTCGAAAAGGCGATCGTGGTGCTGGTCATGGCATTCGTCATCGTCAGCGGCGAGATCGACCTGTCGGTCGCCTCTGTCATGGGCCTCGCCGCGGTGGTCCTCGCCTGGCTCACCAGCCAGGGCGTCGCGACGGAGCTGGCGATCGTCGTCGCCCTCCTGGTCGGCTGCCTGTGCGGGCTGTTCAACGGGTTCTGGATCGCGGTGGTCGGCCTGCCGTCGCTCGCGGTGACCCTCGCCGGATTGATCGGCTACCGGGGGCTGGCTCGGCTCCTCATCGAGGACCGCTCCGTCGGCGGATTCCCGCAATGGTTCGAGGACCTGGGTCAGCGACCGTTCCTTGGCCCCTTCCCGTTGGCGCTCGTCATCTTCGCTGTCATGCTGGTCGGCGCCACGGTACTGTTGGGGGCGTCGGGCTTTGGCCGCTATGTCTATGTCCTGGGCAACAGCGTCCAGGTCGCCCGCTACTCGGGCGTCCGCATCTCCCGGCTGCGGCTCGGGATCTTCACGTTGAGCGGCTTCGTCGCCGCCCTCGCGGGCGTCCTCCTGGCGGCGCGGCTCGGCGCCGTTCGCGGCAGCACAGCCGAAGGCTTCGAGCTGGACATCATCACCATGGTCCTGCTCGGTGGCGTCAGCATCTTCGGCGGCCGCGGGACGATGCCCGGCGTCATCCTGTCGATCCTGCTGATCCTGAACCTGCGCAACGGGCTGGGATTGGCCAACGTGACCGGCAACACCCAGACAGGCGTGGTCGGCGTCCTGCTGATCCTGTCGGTATTGATCCCGAACCTGCTCGGGGCGGCGCGATCCCGGTTCGCGAGGGAGCAACCTCCGGCCTTCGCGTCCCCGGGCATGACCCAGCTGGACTAGTCCTCGGGACGGGGTCGGCGTACGATATCGCGAGTCCTCGCCGACCACGGCGAGGGCGGCTGGAGGAGACACCAATGAAGCTCCGTACCGTGCTGACCCTTGTCGGCACCCTCGCAATCGTGGTGGGCTGCAGCTCGCCGGGTGCATCGCCCTCGGCGTCGGCAGCCGCGGAGACCCCGCCCCCCGCGACAGAGTCTCAGGCCCCCAGCGTGCCGGCCGAGAGCCCGGCTGGTGGGGTCGTCAAGGCAACCCCGGGCCAGAGCGTCAAGATGATGCTGCTCCCCAAGTTCCTCGGCATCCTGCC
>JBKKCW010000020.1:0-5208 GCA_046712485.1 Candidatus Limnocylindrales bacterium | reverse complement strand
CCGCCAACACGGTGCCGAAGTTCTCGATTCGATCGACCCGAGCGCCGTTCGCCGTCACGGGGGTCGCTGTGGCGGCCACCAGCAAGCCCAGGATGGCCATCATCGAAACACGCTTCCACATCGTCCTCGCTCCTACTTCACGGTTGATTGCGAGGACCATGCCCGGACATGCCGTTGGACGGTTCCCTACTTTGGCGCCGCTTGTTCCCCATCTTGGAGGCCCAGCCGATGGGCTTCCCGTCGGGCGGCCTCGCGATCGGGAACGCCGAGCTTGCGCAGGACCGCCGATACGTGGTGGTCCACCGTTTTGGGCGCGACGACGAGTCGTTGGGCGATCTCCGCGTTGCGGAGCCCGCAGCAAACGAGCGCCAGCACTTCCTTCTCGCGCGTGGAGAGCCCTGCCGGGTTGGCCCGTGTGGTGGCTCGCGGACCTCGCGGGATCTGGTTCGCCCCGATCGCTCGAAGCTTCTGGGTCACCCGACCTGCCAGCGCCATGCCACCCAGCCCCTGCAGGAGATCGAGCGCGTCCCGGAGGTCCGTCTCGTCGTCGCTGTCGGAAAGCGCGTCCGCTTGCTCGTACGGGCAGCCGATTCGCGCCCAGGACTCAGCTGCGGCCCGGTGTTCTCCAGCCGCGTGTTGTGCGTACGCTTCGGCCGTCCCGTTGGGGAGCTGCTCGATCGAGCCCGTCCGCCACGCCCAGAAGCTGAGCTCGCTGTACCAGAACGCCGCTCCGGTGGTGACTGCCAGAGCAAGGCCGGCCCTCGCTGCTTCGGCCGCCTTCGCGGAGTCGCGTTCCAACCAGGCTGCCTCAGCGCGCGCGGCGAGCAGCGGGCAGACATCCTGGAGCTCGCCGTGCCCGACGGTCGCCAACCCTTCATCCAGGTGGATCCACGGGTCCACCTGGCCGCGCCGAGCGCCCAGACGGCCCAGGACCTCGAGGGCGCGGACGCGCGCCTGGTTCGCCCGGGTCGTGCCTGCAAGCAGAGCACGCGCCTCCGTTTCGGCCTCGTCCCATCGTCCCCGCTCGAGCGCGAGCTGGGCCATCCGTGCGTGCAGGATGTGCCGATACAGGTCGAACTCGTGGTCGCGCAGGAAGGCGATCGATTCCATGACGTAGCGATCGGCCAGGTCGTATCGCTTCAGGTCATGCGCCGTCTCGACAAGGTTGATGAGGATACGCATCGTGTCTTCGTGCAGGCTCGCTGCCCTTGCCCGCGCGAGGGCGTCATCCAGCAGCCCCACACCGGATAGCTCATTTGGGTAGATCTCCGCAAGTGCAAGGGTCGTCATGGCGTGCACGGCGACCGGCTCGTCGCCGATGTGATTGGCAAGATCCATGGCCTGTTGCGCCCAACGCCTGGCGGCAGCGTCGTCCTGACCTGAATTGAGGACCAGCTGCGCGACCTTGGCGTAGGCCTGGGCAAGTTCGTGACCATGCGGCGTGATCGGTTCGAGGGTCCGGACGGCATCGAGCGCGACCTCACGTGCGCGATCGCCCTCGCCAGCGTGCCACATGAACATGGCCAGGGCACGGAGGCCATCGCCCTCACGAATTCGCTCTCCGAGTCGGCGCCAGACATCGAGCGCCGCCAGCTGGGCGGTTCGCGCTGCGGCGACACGATCGGACATCGAGCACGCGTAGGCGTACCGCTCGAGCATCTCGGCGCGAGCTCGTTCATCGAATTCGGCGGGCAGGGCGAGCGCGATCGCCAGGTAATCGGCCGCCTCGCCGTAGGCGCCGAGACGGGCAGCCTGTTCTGCGGCCTGTGGCGCCAGTTCGACGATCGACTGACTGTCACCGGCCTCGATCGCGTGTTGGACCAGCCGGACGGCGTCCGCCGCAACGATACCCGTGCGCAACGCGACGAGGGCGCGCGCGTGCAACCGTCCGCGAACCGACGGCGCTAACGCATCGAGGACCGCACGACGGGCGAGCTCATGTCGAAAGCTCAAGAGCCCGTCCTGGTCAACGAGCATCCCTCGAGTCAGGGCTTCCTCGAGACCGGAGGACGCGGCCACGCCTTCAACGACCGCCGGGACCATTGGGCGCTCGACCCGCGTGCCGAGGACCGCGACGGCCCGGAGCACGTCCTGGGCCTCGCCCGACAGCCGTGCGACCCGCGCACTGACAGCATTGTGAACGGTCGATGGCAGAGCGCCGCCACCGCTGGCGATGATCTCCGTGATGAAGAACGGGTTGCCGCCCGTGGCCTCGTGGAGCTGCCCCGCGGCGATCGCGGTTCCAACTGCGAGGCTCGAGACGCCTGCAAGGCTCAATGGCGGTACCGACAGGTTCGTGATGACGCCGGGAGGGATGTCGCCAAGGGCCTGTCGCAAGGGATGCTCGCCGTCGACGTCGTGGCCTCGATACGTACCGATGACCATGACCGGGGTGTCGGGAAGTCTTCTCCCGACGACACGGAGCAGATCGAGCGTTGCGCTGTCCGCCCAGTGGAGGTCCTCGAGGACGACGATGCCGCCAGCGCCTTGTTCGCGCAGCGTGGCGAGGAACCGCTCGCAGACCCGATCCCGATCGCCGGTCTGAAGCGCTGCGTGAAGGCCGGAGTGAACCTGGTTGGCGATGTCGAAAATCGGCGCAAACGGACGTGCCGGCACGACTGGATCGCACGATCCCCGCAGGACGCGCGTCGCCCGTGGCAGATGCGCCTCGAAGGCGTCGAGGAGGGTCGACTTGCCGATCCCGGCCTCACCGGAGACCAGAACCAGGCGCCCTCGACCATGTCGGGTGTCGGCGAGGCAATTACCTAGTTCGACGAGGAGTTCATCTCGCTCCAGGAGCGCCATACGGCGATGTGGCCCCTCCATTCGAGGTGACGCCGCGGACTTCGACCGGCGCATCCGTCCCCTTGACGGCAGGATACCAACCGGCTGTCGCTCAACCCAGCATCGACGGTCGATGCTCGGCGTGACGCCCCGTCATGACGAACGCGACGCCGTAGCGGATCGTGGACGACCACACGAGGAGGATTGTCATGACAGTCTCAAACGCGCAGCCGGTTCACACATGACGAAGGGCCGCGCGCCGACGACGAGCAAGGCGCCGCTTGACGCTCAACTCCGGCCGAAGAACGGTGTCAAGGGGCCGACGAACGGAGTGGAGGGTCTCATCGGTGGCCGGAAAACGTCAGTCGGGCAAGTGCCGATGGGTCGACTCCGGTCGATCTTCGACGGGATGTTCGACGGTGTCTGGCTGCTTGGCGCGGACGGGCGAACGACCTATGTGAACCGAGCGATCGCGGTCCTGCTTGGCACCACCCGCAATGCGATGCGCAACCGTCCGTTGGTGGACTTCGTGAACGTCGAGGGACGAGGCGGCGTCGAGGCATTCCTGGACAGGCAGCGGACGCACTCTGGTGAACGGATGGAGCTGAGCCTTCGCCGGCAGGATGGCAACGAGGTGAACGTCCTTCTCGCCGGGAGTCCGATCCGCCACGGCGATCTGCACGTCGGGGTGATGCTCAATGTCAGCGATGTCAGCGGCAAACGCAGCATTGACGCGCAGATCATGCAGAACCAGCGCCTCGAGGCAATCGGTCAGTTTGCCGGCGGGATCGCCCACGACTTCAACAACCTCCTTACATCCATTCATGGCTTTGCCGAACTCGCTCGTGCGCAGCTGGGCGAGGACGATCTGGCTCGCAGGGACCTCGAGCAAGTGCTTCTTGGCGCAGAACGCGCCACGGCGATCACGAGCAAGCTCCTGGCGTTCACTCGCCGCCAGGTCCTGATACCCACGGACGTCGACCCCGGCGATGTCATCACTGGCCTCTTGCCGATGATCCGGCCGATGCTCGGAGACGACATCGAGCTGACGGTGGTGATCGACGGTGGCCACTCCTGGGTGCACGTCGACCCGACCCAGCTGGAGCAGGTCATCGTGAACCTGGCGATCAACGCCCGCGACGCGATGCCAACGGGCGGGACACTGTTGATCAGTGTCCACGACCTTGCGCCAACCGACCCCACGCGGCCGGACGCGGACTTGACAGCCGGGCCCTTTGTGCGGATCACGGTCAAGGACAGCGGAATCGGGATGGACGAGGCTACGCAGGCGAAGATGTTCGACCCGTTCTTTACGACCAAGGCGGAGGGCAAGGGAACCGGGCTGGGGCTGTCGACCGTGTTCGGGATCGTGGCCCAGTCGGGCGGTCAGATCAGCGTCGAGACAGCACCGAATAGCGGCGCGACCTTCCATCTCGATCTCCCGCGAGCCGACGCGAGCGAGGCGAACCCGACGCTCGGCAGCCGCGGCCGAGCGGACCTCCAGCCCGTGATCCTTCGCCAAGGCGTCGTTCTTGTGGTCGACGACGATTCACCGGTTCTCGAGCTCTGCCGCCGCGCGCTGAAGGCGGTCGGCTACACCGTGTTGACCGCCCCGAACGGCGCAGAGGCGATGGCCATGGCTCGCGCTTGGGACGGCGCGATCGATGTGCTGCTGACGGACATGATCATGCCGGGTATCGACGGGACGGAGCTGGCGCGGGAGATCCGAGCGGAGCGACCGGGCGTCAGAGTCATCCTGACCAGTGGCTATGCCGCCGCATTGGTCGACCGTCCTGCGATTCAGGCTGAAATCAGCGAGTTCCTGCCGAAGCCGTTCGACGTCCCTGCCCTCCAGTTGGCAGTTGCCCGCGCGGTCAGCGGTTCGGCGCAGCCGGCGCTTGCGGGCACAAGGAGTCGGCACACTCGTTGGTGATGACGGCATAGTGCACCCGCGACCCGGCCGCCCGACCGCGGACAACGATCAGGCGGCGACGCGCTCCGCTCCGCGGAGGTATTCGCCGGTCAGCGAGCCCTTCGCTTCGAGCAGCTCGGTTGGAGTGCCCGTGAACACGATCTCCCCGCCTCGGCTGCCACCCTCAGGCCCGAGATCGATGATCCAGTCCGCGTTGCGGACGACGTCGAGGTTGTGCTCGATCACGATCACCGAATTCCCAGCGTCGACGAGACGATCGAGCATCTCGAGGAGGTGTTTCGTGTCGGACATGTGGAGGCCAGTCGTGGGTTCATCGAGGACGTAAATGTTGCCCTTGCGGTGGAGCTCGCTTGCGAGCTTGATGCGCAGGCACTCGCCGCCCGACAAAGTGCTCAGCGGCTGACCGAGCGACAGGTAGTCGAGACCGACGTCGCTCATCGCCTGGAGCTTGCGGAGGATCTCCTTCTGGCCAAAGGCCTCGAGCGCCTGTG
>JBKKCW010000019.1:0-2613 GCA_046712485.1 Candidatus Limnocylindrales bacterium | reverse complement strand
GGGGCCCGAGACCCGTGCTCAGGCACCGTTGGCGACCCAGATGCAGCCTGTCAGACACGGATCCTGGCTCAGGATGGGCGACGAGCTGCTTGCCTGCGCGGCTGCAGTCTGACAGGCACCATCCCTGCTCACTGGTGAGCCGGCTCCCTGCGACGTCAGCACCGTGTTCGCGAAATCGCAGTTCGAGATCGCCCTCCGGGCCGCGGAACGACCGACCCGCCGGCGTCTACTGGGCGGGCGTCAGCCAGACCGGATACTCGCGCACGTTCTGCGGGCTGCCGTCCATCGCAGACGCTTCCCAGACACGGAGCTTTCCCCAACCGGCCGAAGGCACCGAATAGGGCAACGTGACATCGAACGTGCCGCGACAGCCCGTACCGCAGGTCGCCATGGCGGGGACCTCGACGATCGTCGCCCCGTCCCCGTCGAGCAGGGTGATCAGGAACGATGCCTCGAAGACGTTGGCCGACCCGGTGATCCGGGCCGGGTTGCCGATCGCCGCGCGGTGTGCCGGCCGATCGACGAAGATCGTGGGCAGGAGGTCGGCGTACTGGTCTCGCCCGACCGGCCCGTCGAGGACGACCCCCTCGCTGCTGAAGACCGTGATCGGCTGACCTTCGATCTCGAACAGGACGGTGTCGACCGTCGGGAACTGGGTCAACGTGAAGACCACCTGGCCGAGCCGGACGAACACGGACATGCTGCCGCCGCCCGATTCGAACTCGCTCGACAGGTCGACCGTCGCGATGCCGTCTTCGATCGTGAGACCGAGCAGACGCGATCCGTCGGGGACCGCCGAGGTGATGGTGCGCTCGGCGCGCTCATCAGCGGTTGGGCCAGCCAGCAGCGCCTGCATCGCGGCGGTGGCGACGGCCCGGGTTTCGGGGACCTCTCGGAGCAGCGGCACGAGACCGGCCGAGCCGGGTTCGCCTCCAAGGTGGAAGTAGGTCCGCACGATCGTGGCGGCCCCCGGCGACTCCGCCGGATCGGGCGATCCGCTCGGGGCGCCCGGCGACGCCTCGGGACCGGACGGAGCGGCCGTGAGGTCCGGCTCGCCCTGGTCGACCGACGGGGCAGGTGTCGGGGCGCGCGAGGGCACCTGGCCGAGTCCCCCGCTCGGCGAACATGCCGCCAGCGTTGCGACGAGGACGACGAGGCTCATGAGGACGGTGCGGGTGCGACGACGGGCGATCATCGTGATGACTCCTGGGCGCTGGATGGATCACCATCCTCCCGACCGTGTGTCGCGGCGGCATCACCGTCACGTAACGATCGCGTCACAGGCAAACGCAGCTCGACCCGCAGGCCGCCCGTCGCGCGGTTCGCCGCCCGGAGCTCGCCACCGAGCAGCGTCGCATGTTCAGCGGCGATCGCCAGACCCAGCCCGCTGCTCCCGTCATGACGGGACGGGTCGACCTTGTAGAACCGCTCGAAGATCCGCTCCAGGCGGTCTGGGGGCACGCCCTGACCGGCGTCCGCGACGGCGATCAGCACGTCGTCCCCATCGATCGCGACCGTGACCTCCACGGCCGAACCCGGCGCGTGCTCTCGAGCGTTGTCGAGCAGGTTCCCGACGATCCGCTCCAGCCGGCGCGGGTCCGAATCGATGACGACGGGTTGGTCTGGCGACGCCAGGCTGGCCTCCGGGAGTCGCGCCCGGGCGATGGCCGCAACGAGTCGCCCCACGTCGAAGGGCTCGGCGGCGACTCGCTCGCCCGCGGCGTCGAAGCGGGACAGCTCCATCAGGTCCTCGACAAGCGAGCGCAGTCGCGCCACGTCCGCGACAAGCAGCTCAGCGGCCCGACGGCTGTCCCGCGGGAGCGCGTCGAGGTCCTGTCGCAGGATGGACGCTTCGGCCACGAGCGCGGCGAGGGGTGTTCGGAGCTCGTGCGCCACATCCGCGACGAACCGCCGGTTCTGCGCCTGGGCAGCCTCGAGTCGCTCGATCGTCTCCCCGAGCGCCGCGGCCATCCGGTTGAAGCGCTCGGCCCACGCCCCGAGCTCGTCACGTGACGTCACGGGGACCCGTGCGGACAGGTCGCCGCGCTCGATCCGTTCGGCAGCTTGGGCGGCGGCCTCGACCGGCGAGAGGACGCCCCTGGCAATCGATCGCGCCGCGATGAGCGCCACCAGGACCAGGAGAAGCGCTCCCCCACCGAGCGCCAGGCGGAGTTGGCCGAGCGTGGCCTCGAGCTCACCGACGTCGTGGACGAAATAGAAGTCCGGGCCAGACGGCGGGAGGCGACCGCCGATCACGAGGGCCTGCGTGGCCCCGACATCGGTCCAGGCGTAGGCAAGTTCGCCGCCCGCGACCCGCGTCCGCAGCTCCGATGGCAGGAGATCGAGAGCACCCAGGAGTCGAGGCGTGGAGTAGAAGGGTTCGCCTGGTCCGAGGTCGACGATCGTCTCGACGCCACGCTGGCGGAAGGTCTCGCCGATCCGGCTGTCGACGATGTCGGCCAGGGTCAGATCGCGCCCCAGGCGCTCCGGGATGAGGACCGAGAGATCGAAGCGTGCCTGATCTTCGGCGTCGGCCAGCGCCTGTTGATGCAACCCGTAGTCGACGAAGGCATACGACCCAAGACCAAGGACAGCCGCGGTCAGGGCCACGAG
>JBKKCW010000018.1:0-3236 GCA_046712485.1 Candidatus Limnocylindrales bacterium | reverse complement strand
TTTTGTGCACTTGGTCGGGCACGAACGGGGGGCGCCACGCCGCCCCCCGCGTTTGTCGATCCGGGAGAGGAGGAACGATGGCTGTCGTTGCGCCGGGGGGCGTCGATCCTGGTGGCTTGCCGGCGGTCGTCAAGCCTCCCAAGGCTCTGCGGGTCCCCGGTCGCCGATACGATCGGACGTCCTTGATCTTCCTGGGGATCCCCGGGCTGCTGCTGCTCGTCTTCCTCGTCTACCCGACCATATACACGATCTTTCTCAGCTTCAATCGCGGACGGCGTGGCGAGTTCACGGAATGGGTCGGGCTGGACCACTACGTCAGCCTCCTGACCGGGGACAAGAGCTTCCTGGACCTGGGCAGCTTCCCGCCGTCGGGGGCAATCTGGAACAACCTGCTTTGGGCCGTGTTCTACACGAGCCTCGTGATCTTCCTCGGGCTCGTCGTCGCGGTCCTGGCGTCGCGCGTCCGCTACGAATCGATCATCAAGGCTGTCGTCTTCCTGCCGATGGCGATCGCGGCGACGGCGCTTGCGATCATCTGGAATTTCGTCTATGCCCCGGACGCCAATATCGGGCTCCTCAACGCGATCCTCGACCCGGTGACGGAGCGTGGTATCTCGTGGCTCGGGAATCCGTCGCTGGTGAATGCCGCGCTCATCACGGCCGGCATCTGGGGATCGGTCGGCTTCGCCACGGTCATCCTGTCGGCGGCGTTGAAGAGCATTCCGAGCGAGATCCTGGAGGCGGCCCGCGTCGACGGCGCGAGCGAACGGCAGGTGTTCTTCGGGATCATCATCCCGATGGTCAGCCTGCCGATCTCCGTGCTCGCAGTGACGCTCCTTGTCAACGTGGTCAAGTTGTTCGACCTGATCTACGTCCTGACGAACGGTGGGCCGGGCACGTCCAGCCGCGTGATCGCGTTCACGATGTACCAGGAGTCCATTCCGGGCGGTCAGTTCGGACGGGGCGCCGCGGTGGCGGTGATCATGCTCCTGCTCCTGGTCCCGATCATGGCCTACAACATCATGCGGTTCCGTAGTTCGAGGGTGACCTAGATGGCCGCCGTAGTAGAGCCCCGCGTGCAGGCACGGGAAGACAGCGCCAGCGCGCGGCTCGTCCGGGCGCTCAACCGGACGCCGATCCATATCGCTCTCGGCATCATCGCGCTGATCTGGCTCGCCCCAACGATCGGTCTCCTGGTGACCTCGTTCCGACCGCGCAGCGACATCCAGGTCACGGGTTGGTGGGAGAGCTTCCTGCAGTTCCGATTCACCTTGGCCAACTACGAGGAGGTGCTGCGCGGTCAGGGCATGTTGGAGGCGTTCATCAACACCTTTCTGATTGCCGTGCCCTCGACCTTGATCCCGCTCACGCTCGCGTCCATGGCCGCCTACGCGTTTTCGTGGCTCCATTTCCCATTCCGCGACGGGCTCTTTCTTCTCGTGGTCGCGCTGCTGATGATCCCCGCCCAGGATGCCTTCATTCCGCTGCTCAAGCTGTTCGCCCCAACCGGGCTGCTGAACAGCTTTGGCGCGATCTGGCTCGTGCATACCGCGTTCGCGCTGCCGTTCGGGATCTTCCTGTTACGCAACTTCTTCATCACCCTGCCGCGGGACCTGATCGAGGCCGCCCGGATCGATGGGTCGACGACGATCGGGATCTTTCGCACGATCGTCGTTCCGCTTTCCGTGCCGGCCATTGCGGCCTACGGCATCTTCCAGTTCCTGTGGGTCTGGAACGACCTCCTGATGGCCCTCGTGTTCGTCCAGCGCGGCGACTCGTGGCCGATGACCAAGGCAATCCAGAATCTCCTGAGCCAGTACGGCACGGAATGGCACCTGCTGGCTGCCGGCGCCTTCATCCTGATGGCGGTGCCACTGATCGTGTTCTTCAGCCTGCAGCGATACTTCGTGCAGGGCCTGCTGGCCGGCTCCGTCAAGTAGGCGAGGCGGCGGCGGGTCCCGGGCCAGGCGCCACGGGCGGGCGCGCGACCTCAGGCTCGCGCGTCCGCCTCGGCGAGACCCAGCAGGTAGTCGCGGCCGCGCGCGACCTCCGCGAACGCGTCCTCCGGGTTGTCCTCCTCCACGACGTACCAGTCGACACCGAGCGCCGTGGCTGCGGCCACGATCTCGCGCCAGGGGAGGATCCCGTCACCGGGCGTCACATCGCGGCGATCGGATCCCAGCGCCATGTCCTTCATATGGAGCAGGCGAACGCGGTCGCCCGCGGCTCGGATGACCTCGACCGGATCTCGTCCACCGCTGGCAGCCCAGTAGACGTCGATCTCGAGCTCGACGTCGAGCGGCAGGACGTCGAGGAGGACGTCCCAGACCGTCGTCCCGTCGAGTGGCGCGAACTCGAAGGCATGGTTGTGGTAGCCGAGGCGGACGCCCCGCGCCGCGCAGGTTCGGGCGATGTCACCGAGCTCCGCGGCGAGCCGCCGGACATCGGCCGGCGTGGTGCGCTCCGCGTCCGGCAGCCAGGGCACGATGACCCGCGGGCAGCCGATCGTGGTGATCCGATCCAGCGCGGCATCAACGCCGCCGCGGAGCGTTTCGAGGGACTCATGGGACGCGATCGGCTGGAGCTGCTCCTCCACCAGGAGATCGCGCAGGGCTTCCGGTTCGATCGCTGGGAGCGCCGCCAGTTCCACGGCTCGGTAGCCGGCCGCCGCGACCTTGCCCAGTGTTCCCGGGAGATCGTGCGCCGTCTCCGCGCGGAGCGTATACAGCTGGAGGGCAATCTGGTCCGGTTGCATGACGCCTCGGTTCGTTTGGGTGGCCGCGCCAACCGTACGTCATCGAACCCCGCCCGTGTCGTACGCTTCGAGCCAGATGACCGCCCAATCCCAATGCCCATGACGCCCGATCGGGCGCTGCCCGGCCCGCTGCGGGTCGGGATCGTCGGTTGCGGCAACATCGCCGGACCGTACGCGGTCAGCCTGGCCGCCCATAACGTCGAGCTCGTCGCCGCGACCGATGTCGATCCAGCACGGGCAGCGGCGTTTGCTGCATCGCACGGATGCCGGGCCCACGAAACGCTCGAGGATCTCCTCGCCGATCCGGATATCGAGCTCGTCATCAACCTGACGGTCCATCACGCCCACTACGCGGTGACGAGGCAAGCCCTCGAGGCCGGCCGGCACGTGTACAGCGAGAAGCCAATGGCGCTCGAGGCCAGCGAAGCGCGCGAGCTCGTCGAGCTCGCCCGTCGCCAAGGGCTGCGCCTCGCCTGCGCGC
>JBKKCW010000017.1:0-2594 GCA_046712485.1 Candidatus Limnocylindrales bacterium | reverse complement strand
TTGTCACAACCTGACCTTCACCCTAGACTTCATGGTCAGGATCCGTGCCGCCATCCGAGCCGGAACCTTCCCCGCCGCGATGGCCGATTTGCGGGTCCGCGCGGGTCGGGTGAGTGGCGGCGAAGGCGCGGTGAAGTCGGCGTGAAGCGCCGGTCGGTAACCTTCAGAGAGACGCGGAGGCGTGGCGATGGGCTCGCGAGATCGACCGGGCAAAGAGGCCAAGAAGAAGCCGAAGGCCAAGCTGGCGCAGCCCAGCCTGTCGCCGCTCACGGAGCCGCCTCGGAACGTCGAGGTGATCCGCAAGCCGCGCAAGGAGAAGCCCGTCGTCGAGGACGAGTCGGAGGAAGGCTGATCGACCGGCGGACGCCATCACGGTCCGCTCCGGCGAGCGGTCGCATGAGCGAATGAGGAGCGTGACGGATAGATGGCGATGACCGACGAGCGAAACGCGGAGCGGACCGCGGAACGAGCCCTGGCCGAACGCGGCAAGGCCGTGGACGCCGCGCTGGCAACGATCGAGAAGCAGTTTGGTCGCGGCGCGATCATGAAGCTCGGATCGCGCGAGCGACAGCTTGTCGACACCATTCCGACGGGTTCGATCGCCCTGGACCTGGCGCTCGGGGTCGGCGGCATCCCGCGCGGCAGAATCACGGAGATCTTCGGGCCGGAATCCTCGGGCAAGACCACGATCTGCCAGCACGTCATCGCCGAGGCGCAGGCGCGCGGAGGCGTGGCCGCCTTCATCGACGTCGAGCACGCGCTGGACCCCGCCTATGCGCGCGCGTGCGGCGTCAACGTCGACGAGCTGCTCGTCAGCCAGCCGGACACCGGCGAGCAGGCGCTCGAGATCACCGAGACGCTGATCCGCTCCGGCGGGATCGACATCGTCGTGGTCGACTCGGTCGCGGCGCTCGTGCCGAGGGCCGAGATCGAAGGCGAGATGGGAGACTCGTTCGTCGGGATCCAGGCCAGGCTGATGAGCCAGGCCCTGCGCAAGTTGACCGGTGCGGTCTCGCGCTCGAATACGTCGCTTGTCTTCACCAACCAGTTGCGCGAGAAGATCGGGGTCATGTTCGGGAACCCCGAGACGACCCCAGGTGGTCGAGCGCTCAAGTTCTACGCATCGGTGCGCCTGGACATCCGGCGGATCGAGACGATCAAGAACGGTACGGAGTCGGGCGGCAACCGGGTCCGGGTCAAGGTCGTCAAGAACAAGGTGGCGCCGCCGTTCCGGGTGGCCGAGTTCGACGTCATGTACGGCGAGGGCGTTTCCAAGGAGGGCGGATTGCTCGACGTCGGGGTGGCGATGGACGTCGCCACCAAGACCGGGGCGTGGTTCACCTTCGGCGAGACCCGCCTGGGCCAGGGTCGGGAGGCGGCCAAGGAATTCCTCAAGGGCAATGCCTCGATCGGCTCGGAGATCGAGCGTCTGATCCGGGCCAAGATCAACGAGGTGGCGATCCCCATCGAAGGCATAGAAGAAGCCGAATGAGCTTGCCGTGATCCGGCCCGTCCGCCGCGTTCGCGGCTCCGCTCCGTCGCTCACGCACCTGAGGTGCGCTCGCGAGCGGTGCTCGACGCGGCCTTGCGGCCGAACCGGCTGACGGCAAGCTCGGGGTCACACACCAATGTCACGGCGCGAGTCGTTTGCGGAGCGGCGGGAGCGACGGGCTGCCATTGACGATCCTGTTTTCGTGCTGGAGGCGGCGGCGCGGTTTCTGGAGGCGCGATCGCGGTCGGTTGCCGAGGTCCGCAGACGCCTGACGACTGCCGGATATCGGGCCGATCTCGTGCAGGGCGCCATCGAGCGGATGACCGAGCTCGGGATGCTCGATGACGATGCGTTCGCCCGTGCCTGGGTCGACTCCCGGGACCGTGCGCGGCCGCGCGGCGAGCGTGCCATCCGCGAAGAGCTCCGACTCAAGGGTGTGGACCGGGTGGTCATCGATGCCGTCCTCGCGGATCGACGCGAAGCGGTGGATCAGGCGGGGCGGGCCGGGTCCGACCTTGTGGGCAATGGACCGGGATCTGCGGACGAGCTGGCCGCCGGACGGCTGCTCGACCGGAACCGTCGCGCGCTCGAGCGCGTCGCCGATCCTCGGCAACGACGCCAGCGTGCCTACGCGCTACTGGCGCGCCATGGGTTCGATCCCGATATCAGTCGCACGGTGGCCTCGGCCTTCGAGGCCGTCGATTCCAATAAGTAGACGCATGTCGTAGTCCCGGCCCTCTTCGTCCGTCACACTCGGTGCCACGCCCGCGATGATGCGCTTCAAGCGGGGCCCAGAACAAGGATGGATGATGTGCCGCTGGTTACCGAAGCCGAAGCCGCCGGACCTTCGGTAGTGCCAAGGCCAAGCGCTCCGCGAGGTTCAGGGCCTCAGGCTGCGCGGGCAGGGGCGGGCAATCGGGCCTGGCGTGCAGGCGGCGCCAGGCGTCGGCGTCCTGGCGTGCACGGGCCTGCGAGTCTTTGGCGAGGTAGACGGCTAGCTGGATTCCGGGCTGCATCGCGATCTCCTGTCATGTGTCGGTGTCGCTGATGACAGGCTCGGGCTAAGGCCCCCCGGAGCACATCGGTCAGAGCCTTACAGGTG
>JBKKCW010000016.1:0-5110 GCA_046712485.1 Candidatus Limnocylindrales bacterium | reverse complement strand
CGACCGTTGCTGGGCAGCGGCCACGGGGGCCTGCCCGGGCTGCGGCGTCAGTGTCGCCGCCCCACCGATCGCGCAACCGAGCCGCCAACCGGGGAACCAGCCGCGACGGGGCACGCGGGGGCCGATGGTGGCAAGCGCGGCGGCGGTCGCCATCCTGGCAATGGCGCTCGTCGCCGGTACGTCCTTCGCCCCGAGCGGCGGCGTGGAAAGCGTCCTGGGGTCGCCGACCGAATCGTCGGGTCGGCCGCGCACCGCCGCTGGTCCAGCACTGCCCTCGCCAGTCGGGTCGACCGGGCCTGGCGAGGTGATCAACGCGTCCCCGTGGCCCACGCCGATCGGGACCGCACCTGCGGACCCACCCAGCTCGGCTGCGCCGTCCAAGGTCACTCCGCCGCACGAGCAGGAACCCGACGGGCCCGCGGCCACGCCGACGTCGCGACCTGTGGCACGTGGGCCCTCGAGCACGAGGGCCCCGACCGCGGCCCCCGTGGTCGGGCCGACTGCGGTCCCCAGGTCGACTGAGGCCCCCAGGTCGCAGGAGCCACCAGCGCGGCCAACTCCGACACCGCTGCCAACGCCGACAGCCCCACCTCCGGCGTCGACGCCGTATGCGACCCTGAGCTTCCCGCCGCCAGCGCCGTCTCCGACGCCCATACCCGCGCTACCGACGCCACCCCCACCACCCCCGCCACTGTCGCCAGCGCCATCGGCGGAACCCGCTTGTCAGATCGTGCCGGACCTCGTCGGTTCCACGGTCGCGAGCGCCCGGGCCGCCTGGGCGGACGCCGGCTTCAGTGGGTCGTTCAGCCCCGCCTCTGGTCTGAACAACAAGGTCGTCGAGACGCAGAGCCAAAGGGCCGGCGTATGCCTTTCGGCTAATACCACCTTGGTGGTGACGTACTCCTGAGCCTTTGGCGACGTTCTACTGGTCGAGCGTGCTGATGCAGTGCGGGCAGTAGCCGCGATTGATGAGCTCAGCGCGATCCCTGGTCACGATGCGCTCGCGGGGCACGGTCACTTTCTCGGCAAGGACTTCCGCGAGTCTCCTTCGGCACGGCGGTGGCGACACGAGCATGAAGCCGTGTCGCCGCTCGAGCACATGCACCTTCCGCTCGCGGGAGCGGGCCGTGACCGCTGGACGGAACAGGGTGACGACGGATCCCATCGGGGAAGAATACGGATTGGGCGCTCGATCGCAACGGTCCCCGAGACATCGTCGCTGTCGTGTGCGCGACATCGCACGCTTCGCCAGCCTTTACTCAGGCGGACAACGCACCTTCGATCGCGTCCAGTACCTGGTCGATCGTGAATGGCTTCTGCAGGAGCAGCACACCGGAGGCCACCTGCTCCGCCGTCCAAAGGCTCGTACCCGATGCCAGGATGATGCCGATGCCGGGGCGCCTCCCGCGAGCGAACGAGATGACCTCGAGGCCGCTTGCGCCCGGCATGTCGACGTCAGACACGACAGCGTCGATGGCGATCGAGTTGTCCTCGAGGATCGCCATCGCCTCGTTGCCGTCCCTGGCGGCCAGCACGTGGTATCCCTTCCGCTCGAGGACGGTCACGAGGAAGCCGCGTACGCCCGTGTCGTCTTCGGCGACGAGGATGGTCCTGCCTGGCATATACGGTCCTCGGGCTGCAGCGATGCCCGGGACGCACCCGGATTATGCGCTGCGCTGTCCAATAGCCCAAGTCATCCATTCGGCTAGATACGTCAACCATTCGTCTAGGTATGCCCGCGCACGTTGTTGACACGGAACCAGTCCGTGGACGTGTTGTGCTTGGCAGACTGCACCAGCGGCTCGGAGGGGGCGCCGGGCGAGCGTAGAGACCAAGTCTGCGGCCTGCCAGGCACGACATCACGAGCGGGACCGCCGGCGTGCGGACGTCAACAACCTCGGTGGGAATCACATCTAGACAGTGCACCGGCCCGTCCCCCCAGAGGACGAGCCGGTGCTTAGCGAAACCCCAGCAGCGTCACCGACGGAGGAGGCCGGCCGGCTCGCGCCCGGGTTTCGTCACCCGATGATCGCCACCGTTGGTTCGTGCCTCCATGGCCCGAAAGTACCGGTACGCGATCCTGCAACAACCGAACGGTTTCCCCCGGGCCCCCGAAGCTGGTCGGGTACCCAATCACGCCCGGGTCAGCGCAACCTGGTGGTGATCGTCGAGCTGTTGTTGGCAGCCACCGGATCCGGCGTGGACGTGGTCACGCTGACCGCGTGATCCACGTTGCCTTTCCCCTTGTAGCTGGCGACGACCGTCGTTGTCACCGCGTTGCCCGCCGCGACGTCGCCGAGATTGCACGTCACGAGCCTCGTGGCCGTTGTGAAGGTGCATCCGGCCGATGCGGAGACGAAGGTGAGTTTCGACGAGAGCCCGTCGGTGAGCGTGGTCGCCCGAGCCGTCAACGGCCCATTGTTCCTGGTGGTGACCGTGAATGTGACGCGGCCGCTGCCGCTCGCACCGACTTGCGTGACCCCGAGGTCGGCACTGACCGGTACGAAGGTGGCCGTGAACGTCGTCGGGTCCGAGCCCGCCCGGATGTCCTTTGCGCTTGGCCCGCCATCGGACCAGCGTTGGAACTCGTACCGGATCCCGTTGCTGTCCTGCGGCGTTTGGGCGCTCACCGAGTTGAGCGAACCTTGGATCACGGTCCGTGTGAACGGGGCAGTGCCGCTGACCCCGCCCACGGCCACCTGGAGCCCAGAGGGTTCCGTGGCAAAGGTAAGGCTGGCGGTCTTGGGATTCAGCACCCTCGATGTCGTCGCCGTCAGGCCTTGCGCGTCTCGTGCTGTCAATCTGAGCTCGAGGTGGCTCGGGTACGGGTGGTCAGGTGCACTGAACGAGCCAGAAGCCCCGGTCCACGACTGCTGGGGATGCTCGTGGCAGCCCAGGGAGGTGCAGTGCTGCAGGATCAGGTCCCAGGTCAGGCCGGCGGCAGGAACGCTGCCATCCTGTGCGTCGATGGCATGACCGCTGAACGAGATCACGTCGCCGACCGCCCACGTCAGCGTGGCCGCCGGCGAATCGATGACCGGGTTCGGTGGTGTATTCCCGACAGAGATCGTCATGGTCGAGCTCAGGTCTGACGCACCCTGTGGATCGCTGGTGCGGAGTACGGCCGAGTACGTCCCCGAGGCCTGATACGTGAAGGTCGTCGTCGCCGTCGTGGCGTCCCCGAAGGTCCCGTCACCGTTGAGATCCCACGAGTAGGTGAGCGGATCGCCATCGGGATCGGTCGAACCAGATCCGTCGAAGTTCACCTGGAGCGGCGCCGGCCCGCTCGTCGGGGAAGCGGATGCCGCGGCGGTCGGCGGCTGATTCGCCGAGAAGTACTCGATCCTGCGGATGGTCCCGCCGTTGAAGTCGACGTAGAAAAGGTCCCCGTCGGGTCCGATCTTGAGGTCGACCGGGTTCGCCGCAGGCGTCAGGAAGTTCGACCGCTTCGTCGGATCGGGGAGGCCGTTGCTGCCCTTGGTCATCACCCACAGACAGTCGCGACTGTAATCAGCGAAGAACAGGGCGTCGTCATAGGCCGCCGGATAGTCGCCGCCTTCGTAGAACGCCATGCCCACGGTTGACGATCCCTGCCCGTTCGCGCAGGCCTCACCGGAAACGATCGAGTCGGTGTGGCGGTACGAGTAGAAGGGCGCGACGACGGCCCCGCTCGAGTAGAGGCTCTCGCACAATCCGAGATCGAGATTGTCATAGCTGGCCATCCGCCCCGCGCCCTCGTAGCAAGGCCACCCAAAGTTGTCGGCGACTGAATCGGCTGGGGATGCGATCCGGTTGAGTTCCTCCCATGTCGACCATCCCACGTCGCTGGCCCAAACCTCCGAAGTACCGGGCCGTGTGGTGATCCGGAACGGGTTGCGCAGGCCGTAGGCGACGATCCGTTGGGCGTTCGCGTCCCCGCTCGAGGCGAATGGGTTGCCGCTCATCCCGAGCCCTGTCGCGGGGTCGACCCGGAGAATCGAACCGTCCAGGGTGGTCGGGTCGCCTGGTGAGCGGATGTCCTGGCTGCGGAGCGCACCACCTTCGGCTGTCGGCGCCGTCATCGTCCCGCCGGGGCCGGCTGGTGGATCGCCGCACGGGTTCTTTGCGGTGGGGCTGCCCGAGCTGCCTCCACCCTGGCCGTAGTCGGCAAAGTTGAAGCTGGCGCCATCCCCACCACTGACATACAGGGCTCCGTCGGCCCCAAACACCAGGCTGCCGATCGTGTGGCTCGGGTACTGCTGGCGCCAGTCCTCGATGAGGACCTGCTCGGTGCCGATCATCACGTTGCCGGCCACCTGGAGCCGCGACAGTCGACCGCTTACGACGCACCCATCGCCGGTCGCGCCGGGCGGCGACGGGCACGTGTCGCCCCAGCGCGGAGCAGGCGCGCTGTCGCCGAGGATGTGGTCATACGTGTACAGGACATAGACATACGGGTTCGTGGGGAACGCCGGGTCGAGCTCGAGCCCCAGCAACCCGCGATCCCAGAAGTCATGGACGTTTACCCGCAGGTCCGCAAAGGTGACCGGGGTCGTGTCCGTCAGACTATCGAATACCTTGATCGTGCCGCGTTTCTCGGCCACGAAGACGCGCCCATCGGCGGCGAACTGCACGTTCGTGGGGTTGACGAGCCCACTGAACACGATCGTTTCCTGGAAACCGGCCGGAAGCGCTGCGGCGCTCGCCAGGGGGGTCGCCGCCGGCAGGAAGACCGTTGTGGCGACCAACGATGAGGCCACGACTACGGAACGCACGTTGCGCGGCGTGAGGCGCACGGGGTGACCTCGCCATCTCAACCCCGGCGAGGTGAGTGTTCAGGACGAAAGTACCCCCGTCAAGCGGTACGAACGTTACGCGGGCCCAGCCGCAGGCTGACAGTCGCGAGCGACGAGCTGAAAGCGGTGCGCGCGATCACCAGTTGCCACGCCGCAAGCGATTGGATGCATATCAACGGCCGTGTCCGTTGTAGGGCGGCGAACAGCGCGGCCGCGTCGACCAGCCTTGACGGCGTGGGTGATCTGGGTGGCCCGCCCGGAGGGATTCGAACCCCCGACCTACTGATCCGAAGTCAGTCGCTCTGATCCACTGAGCTACGGGCGGACGATTTACG
>JBKKCW010000015.1:0-12484 GCA_046712485.1 Candidatus Limnocylindrales bacterium | reverse complement strand
GGGGTGGGCGTCGGCGTCGGGGCCGGCGTGGGCGTCGGGGTTGGCGTGGGGGCCGGCGTGGGCGTCGGGGTTGGCGTCGGATCAGGTGGCGGTGTCGCGCCCTTGACGCAGTCGGTCGCCACATTCGCCACGGTGATCAGTCGGACGTTGTCGACGAAGACCGCGGAGTCGTAGATGTCATCGCCTTGATCGAAGATCGACAGATAGAGGCTGTGAGCACCGGAGGTGATCGGCGAGGCCGCCTGCAGCAAAGCAGTGGCGCCGTCGTACGTCGTGCCCGTTGCGTTGGCGAGGCTCATGCTTGTCGCGCCAGTGCTGTTGATGCTGACGACGTCGCCGGTACTGTCGAACGCGAAGTTGTTCGGGGCCGTGATCGTGTTGCTTGTCGTTGTCCACGTGGAGCTGTCCAGCTCAGCCACGAAGGCGTCGTTGACGGTGCCGCCGACGAATTCAGGAAATTCCTCCGAGTAGAACCCGAAGTCCAGCAACAGGCAATTGGAGGCAACCGGTACGGTCAGGTCCAGCTTGAGCACGGTGACGTCAAAGTCCGTGTCACCGCGGATGTTGCCGCCCCCCAGGCCTTCGCCATCGGCGGCCGACCCGTTCGGGTCATCGGCCAGGGCGACATCCCCCGTCGTCAGTATCGCGAACGTCGCCCCATTCGTCGGAAAGAAGCTGAGCGCATCCGACGTGCCATGCGGCGTGCCGGTCGGTGGGACGCTTGTGAAGCTGGCCCCGCTCAACGTGGCGGGCGAAGCGATCATCGCGGTCGCGAGCGCCGTCGCGCCGGTGTTGTCATTTGTAACCGGAGTGATGGTCGCAGCGAGGACGGACTCCGGCAGCAACAGTGCGGCGAGGAGCAGCGTCGCGGACGAGAGCGACCCTATCGTGCGTCGAAATCGCCTGATCCGTCCGTCCATCATGCACCCAATAACAGACGTCTACCCGGCCGATCTCCATGGCGCTCGCGGTGGGCCATGCGACCTGGACCAGAGATCCCACTCGAGGGCGATGGGATCCATGGTTGTAGCAGGACCAGGGTACCAAGTCAATGCGTAGGACCAAAGTACGAGGTGCGGCAGCTCAGGAGGGCCGGCAATCTCAGCGAGCGACCGATGTTGACGCACTGGAACGGCCGTTCTCAGGACCCCGCGTCGTGTATCGTCCGCGGCAGCCTTCGGTTGGTCAAGCGCGGGAGAACCATGGGAACAGCCGTCCATTTTCCTTCGCGTCTTGACACTCGTCGTCGACTCGGAGTCCACGCCCTCGCGATCATGATGATCGTGTCCGCTGATTTCTCCGCGCCGGTCCCGGCGAGGGCCATCGAGACGTCCTCCATCACGCTGACGCCATCAGAGACGGTGATCACGTGGGGGGAAACCGTCGTCCTCAATGTGGCGTTCGGGAGCACCGGCGCGAACCGGATCGTCGCCCTGGAAACGTCGCGTGACACCCTCACCTGGGAGAACATCAACATCCTCACGACCGACGGCAATGGGAACACATCGTGGCCATACCGCCCGGCAACGAACCGTTACTACCGAGCAACGTTCCAGGGCGCCGCAGACCTCGGGTTTGCGAGAAGCAGCGTGGCGCGGGTGGTTGTCCGGCAAATGGTCCTGCTGAAGCCGACATCGTCCGGAAAGACCACGATCGTCGGCGCCGGACGACAGGTCGCGTTCTCCCTGTCCGTTCGGCCGTCGCGGCCCGAGCTGTTGAGAACCACGTTTACGCTCGCGGTCTACCGGCTGTCCAACGGCCGATGGCAGCGGTTCGCGACACGCGACATCGCCGTCGACCCGTACGGCAACGCGAGCTACACGTGGACATTCGGCACCCGTGGTGATTGGTACGTCCGGGCGATCGCGAATCCGACCCCGGACAACGCAAACAGCGTCTGGAGCCAGATCGAGCGATACAGCGTCCGCTGACGTCGTCGCGCTGAGTCTCTCACCGGGTGGCGGCAAGCGGCTGGGACGAGCCGCGCACGGTCGGCGCTGCGTGACACGAAGCGTGCTTGTCGCGAAAGTCGCCGGTTCCCCGCTCCGTTGGCCGCGTCTTCGTTGGCTCGCGGGTGTTCCAGGTCCGCGCCGAAGGCATGGCCGCAGGAACGAGGAGCCAGCGGCGAGGCGCATCATACGCCCAGCCGCCTTTACCGGCAACGAATTGAGTTTACGGGGCGGCGACCACGGTCCCGGGCGAGGCGAGGCCGTCGTGCGCGGCGCACCCGGCCAGCGATCCCGTGCACCCGACGATCGACAGCGTGAGGGCGCCTGCAGGCGCCGAGGCTGACGCGCTGAGCCGGAGACCCTCGATCGTGAGCTGCTCGACGTTGAACGTGTCCGAATCGACGATCTGTACGGTGAGCACGTTGCCCCCGGTGAGACTGGCGGTCGTGCCGAGGGAGCCCGGCGCCGTGATCGTCGGGTTGCCCGTGAAGACGACGGCATCCTGACCTCCGGCGCTATCGGCCAGGACCAGCTCGAATGCCCCGGCGCCGCGCGGGATCGAATCGTTCGCGAGCTCGGTCACGCGGATGACGAGATCGTCCGTGGACGTCGTGCCCTGTCGAACCTCGCCAACACCGGTCACCTCGATCGGCGAGAGCGAAACGGCCGCAGACGGGGCCACGGATGGAGTCGGGGCCGGGTCGCATGCGACGAGGACCAAGGAAATCGCCGCATAGATGAACAGCGCGAGTCGATACATGCTGGGGATCCTCACTGGATGGTTGGCAACGCTGCTTCGAGGATGCTGGCCAGCGAGGCAGCGAACGTCGCGGTCAGGTGGTGATCGTCACGCTGGACGATCGTGTCGCCGATGACCGCCTGGCACGGATCGCCGGGGCAGATCGCCTGCGACAGGTCGATCAGCGTCGCGTTCGCTGCCTTGGCGGCGGTCCGCTCGCGAACGAGCATCTGCCGCCCGAACGCTTCGATCCGCGAGGTCGCGCAGCGAGAGATGTCGCCTGGGTGCTGCGACAGACAGACGGGGACGTCGACCCGTGACGCTGGCGTGTCGCCGATGATTGCGACGGCCCCGGGGATCTGACGAAGCAGTCTGGCCATCGCCTCACCCTGTCGGCGTGGGTCAGAGTCCGCCTTGATCGAGGTGGGCAGCCAGCGGTCCGAGGAGACGATCGTGAGGTCCGGTTGTGCCTCGACGAGCCGCTCGATGACGAGCGGTCGCCACGCCTCGCATTCGGTGAACTGGCGCTTGAGGAGCGGCGAGTAGATCGGCAGGTCCACGAACACGCAGGACGCCTTGGTGAACACCAACAGACGCCAGCCGTTCACCTTCGCGATCGCCTCCACTGCCGGGAACCAGTGGGCGGCGTGCGAGTCCCCCACCAGCGCCAACGTGATCACCCCGTCGCGCTTGCCGTAGACGCAGGCCGGCGGTGTCGTGCCCTTCAGGCTCAAGAAGCAGCCGTCGGCGATGATCCGCTCCTTGTCCGAGCGGGCGTCGGCGAGCGCGGGTCGGAGCCCGGCTGGCAACGGCCACAGGTTCGGGGTCCTGGTCGACGTCGCCGTCGGAAGTGGCGTTGCCGCCTCGGTTGGAACTGGCGATGCCGGCTCGGCTGGAAGCGGGGTGGGCCCCGGCCGAACCGCCGGATCCGTGCTCGGCGGAGCCTTGAACGTGGTCGCCGGCGCGACCGATGGCACCGAAATCGCGGCAGGCGAGGCCGTCGCGACCCCTTCGGCCATGTCCGCGGGGCCTTCGGGCGGAACCTGGGTCTCGGCGCGCGCGGCGCCGACCGCCGCAACCCGACCGAGACTGTAGTCACCGATGCCGATCGCCAGGACCGCTACGGCGACTGCGGTGCTGATCGAGGTGGCGAGCACGAGTCGCGGACGCCTCGCCAACCCACGACCGCGCCGGAACGGCTCCTCGATCAGGCGCCAGCTGACGGCCGCCACGGCCACCGATACGACACCGAGCGCGACGGACAGGGGCAGCGGCAGGGCCGCCCCCGTCGCGAGCGACGGCAGGACGAGGATCGGCCAATGCCAAAGGTAGAGCGAGTACGAGATACGCCCGATGAACAGGCTCGGCTTGCGCGTGAGCAGCCATGTCACCGGGCCACCGCGACCACCGCCGACGATCAATGCTGCCGCGCCCAGCGTCGGCAGGAGCGCCACGGTTCCCGGGTACGGCATTGAACCGTCGATCCAGACGACCGCCACAGTGATGAGACCCACCCCGAGCCAGCCGACAGGGATGAGCACCAGCCGCGGCAGTCGAGCGATCCAGCCAGCCGCGACGGCAAGCAGGCCACCGAGCGCGAGCTCCCAGAGACGGCTCGGGAGTGAGTAGAACGCCCAGGGCGCGAAGGTCTCGGTCAGCCAGAGGCCAAACGTGAAGGAGCCAACGGTCAACGCCCCGATCGTGATGGCGATCGCCGGACGCGTACGGAAGATCCGCAACACGACGATCACGAAGGCGGGCCACACCAGGTAGAACTGCTCCTCCACGCCGAGCGACCACAGGTGCCGGAATGGCGACGGGTCGCTGGCCGCGAAGTAGTCCGAGGAGTCCAGGGCGAACCGAATGTTCCCGAGCGACAAGGCCGACGCCGCGCCGTCGTGCGCGATGTCTGGCATCTGCAACGGCGCGACCACCAGCGCGGCCACGACCATGGTCGCCGCGATCATGGTCAGCACCGCGGGCAGGATCCGGCGCATCCGCCTCGAGTAGAAGAGCCGCAGATCGATCCGGCCCGAGGTTTCGTGTTCGCGGATCAGAAGCCCCGTGATCAGGAAGCCGGAGATGACAAAGAAGATGTCCACGCCGACGAACCCGCCAATCATCCCGGGCAGGCCGATGTGGAACCAGAGCACGGCGAGCACGGCGACGGCGCGCAGCCCCTCTACGTGCGGGAGGAACTCGCCGTCACGGTGGCGCTGGGTCGAGTCGGCGTTGGAGATGCGCGATCCTCGTGGAACAGCGATGGCGACGGGCTCCGTCCATGGACGGCCGGCGACCGATGCCCGACTGAGCGTGATGAGACGGATCGGACGATCGACGCGTGATGCCCCGGCCGGTCCGGTCGGCTGTTGCGCCGTTCCGGCGCTGTCCGGGTCACCCTACCGCACCTGTCGAGTCATGATCGGCAGATGCACGGGTTGGCCGACTACGAGCTCCTCGACGTGGGCGACGGCGCACGTCTCGAGCGCTTCGGCGTGCGGACGGTCGATCGACCGCACCCGGCGGCCCTGGGCGCCCGCCGGGACCCGACAGCATGGTCACGAGCGGATCTTCGGTTCGATCGCGATCACGGCTGGAGCGGACCCGTGCTCGCGCGTGAACCCTGGTCGCTGGCGGTGAACGGCTTGACGCTCGAGCTCCGTCCAACCGAAGCCGGGCAGGTGGGACTCTTCCCAGAGCACCTGGCGACGCTTCCGTGGCTCCGGGCCCGCATCGCCGGTGGGCAGCCGGCATCTCCGGCCGTGCTCCACCTGTTCGCGTACACGGGCCTTGCGACCCTGGCGATGGCTGCCGCGGGTGCCGCCGTCACCCACGTGGACAGTGCCCGCCCCACCGTGGCGTGGGGGCGCCGCAACGCGGAGCTCACGGGACTCGGCGACCGTCCGATCCGCTGGATCGTCGATGACGCGCTGGCGTTCGCTCATCGCGAGCGTCGCCGCGGTCGCCTGTACGCGGGCCTCGTCCTCGACCCGCCGAGCTACGGACACGGTCCCGACGGGCGTGCCTGGCGACTCGTCGATCATCTCAAGGACCTGCTGGAGACCTGTGCGGGATTGATCGAGGTTGACGGGTTCATCCTTCTGACGGCGCATACCCCCGGGTTTGACGGTGAGCGGCTCGCCGCGATGATCGCGCGCTCGGTCGGCCGACCTGCGAGGGCGATCGAGCGCGGGGTCCTTGCCCTGGACACGCGCGGGGGTGATCGGCTCGAGCTCGGAGCGTTCGCACGCTGGCCGGCCGGGGCATCATGAGCCCATGCGCTCCTCGCCGCGACCCGTCCTGACGAGCACGGCGAACCCACGGGTGAGGGCCGCTGCCGCGCTTCGCGACAGGCGAGAGCGGGATCGAACCGGCTTGACGCTCGTGGACGGGGCTCGCGAGCTTCGCCGTGCAATCGAGGCGGGCGCGACGGTGACCGAGGCGTTCGTATGCGAGCCGCTCCTCGCCGGCAACGACGCCAGAATCGTGCTCGACCGCCTTCGCGAGGGCGAGACAGCGATCGAATCGGTCAGCGAGACGGTGCTCGCCAAGCTCGCCTTTGGGGATCGCGCCGAGGGGCTGGTGGCCGTCGTGCGCGTCCCCTCGCTCGAGCTCGATGACCTGGTCGTCCCGGACGACGCTCTCATCGTGGTCATCGAAGGCGTGGAGAAACCGGGCAACGTTGGTGCCGTGCTCAGGTCGGCCGATGGCGCGGGCGCCGATGCCCTCGTCGCCGCGGATCCACGGACCGACCTCTTCAATCCCAATGCGATCCGGGCGAGCGCCGGGACGATCTTCACTGTTCCGCTCGCGGCGGCCTCGTCCACCGCCGTCCTGGCGTGGCTGCGCGCCCGTGGTCTGCGGATCGTGACCGCCCGCGTCGACGCAGAGCGCCTCCATACGCAGGTCGACCTTCGCGGGCCCATCGCAGTCGTCCTCGGCGCCGAGTCGGCGGGTCTTTCGGCAGCCTGGAATGGTCCGGCGTTCGAAGCGGCGCGCCTCCCTATGCTGGGGATCGCGGACAGCCTCAACGTCTCGGTCAGCGCGGCGGTGTTGCTCTACGAAGCCCGCCGCCAGCGAGGCGATCCGGGCGCGTCGGACGCGACGTTGTAACGTCAGGGCATGGACGCCTTTGACTTCGTGATCATCGGTGCCGGCCCCGCCGGCGAGGCGGCAGCCTACAAGGCGCGTGAGCTCGGCGCCTCGGTCGCGGTGATCGATCGGCTCTGGTTCGGCGGGAGTTGCCCGCACATCGGCTGCCTCCCGTCCAAATCGCTGCTCGACGGTGCGGCTCGGCATCTCGCCAACCCTGCGCGATACGGCTGGCCGGCCGCCTCAGCGCAGCGCGACTACATGGTGAATCGTGCGGCGGACGCCGATGATCCCGACGATTCGGGACACGTCCGTGGGCTCGAGCGTGCTGGTGCTGTCGTTTACCGCGGGACCGGAACGATCGTGGATCGAGGTCGCGTGACCGTGGACGGGGACGGCGTCTCGCAGACGCTCGAAGGCCGCAACGTCGTCGTCGCTGTGGGATCGAACGCCAAACAACCACCCATCGAGGGCCTGGCGTCCGTCCCGACGTGGACCAACCGGGAGGCCACGCTCACGCGCGAACTGCCAAAGAGCCTCATTGTCCTGGGCGGCGGGCCGACCGGGTGCGAGCTCGCCCAGGTATTCGTCCGGTTCGGCGTCCCGACCACGATCGTCCAGTCGGGACCCCGACTTGCCCCCACGGACCATCCCCGCAACTCCGATGCGGTCCGCAAGGCGCTCGAGCGCGACGGCGTCGATGTTCGTACGGGTGTCCGGGCCCTTCGAGCGCGGGCGGCGCCCGACGCGGGCGGCGCCCACATGATCGAGCTCGACGACGGCTCGAGCGTCGAAGGTCACGCCGTCCTCCTTGCCGTCGGTCGAACCTTTCCGATCGAGGATCTCGGTTTCGAGCACTACGGCATCGACACGAGCGGCCGGACGCCGTTCCCTCGTGACGGTCGGCTGCGCATCGCCGAGGGCCTGTGGGTCATCGGCGACCCGGCGGGGCCGGAGCTCCACACCCACCAGGGCCACTATCAGGGCGAGATCGCGGTCCGGATGGCTCTCGGCGAGACGATCAAGCCCGACTACCGCGCCCTGCCGCGAGCCACCTACACCGATCCCGAGGCGTCCTCGGTGGGGATGACGCTCGACGAGGCGCGTGAGGCGGGCCTCGACGCCTTCGAGCTCGTCGCCGACTTTGCCACGAGCTCCCGCGGGTACGCGGTGCAGGCAACGTTCGGTCACGTGACGATCGTCGTGGACCGAGTCTCCCGCGAGCTCGTGGGTGCCGCGATGGCCTGTCCGGACGCTTCCGCTGCGATCCACGAATGTGTGCTGGCCATCAAGGCACAGGTGCCGGTCGACGTGCTCGCAGAAACGATCCACGCGTTCCCGTCGACGTCGCGGATCCTCAATGGGTTGTTCGCGGACGCTCGTCGAGAACTGGCGAAGGGCGCCGACTAGAACCCCTTCGCGGGCTCAGGCCTCGAAGACCACGCGGCCGTCGACCACGACGAGCGTTGGCCGGGCCTTGGACAACGCCCCGCCGGGCTCCACCGGCTGGCGAATCGCCGCTGCGGGAAGCACGACCAAGTCGGCCCGCTGGCCGACGGTCAGGCGTCCGCGATCGGTCTCTCGCGCTGCGACGGCCGGGTCGACGCAGGCCGCGCGGAGGGCCCGGTCGAGCGAGAGCGCCTCGTGCGCCCCGAACGGCGGCGACCCGGCTGGCCAGCGCGGATCCTCGCGACACACGGCGAGCGCGATCCCGGGCCACGGATTCAAGGGTTCCACGGGCGCGTCCGTGCCGAAGGGCATCACGGCGCCGGTGGCCGCGATCGATGCCCACGTGTAGCCGTTCCGTTCGGCTCGATCGCCCCACAAGGTGCGAGCCTGGGCGGCATCCGAGCCGAGGTGGACGGGCTGGACGCTGGCGGCGATCGCGGCGGCAACGAAGCTGCCACGATCGGCGGGATCGAGGAGCTGGACATGCTCCAGCCGCGGCATCAGCGGGACGCGGGCGGCCGTCGGGGCAAGCACGTCCAGCGCGGCCCGGACCGCGGCGTCCCCGATTGCGTGGATCTGGGTGGCGATCCCGGCTGCCGCGGCCCGTTCGGCAAGTTCGGCGAGGACTTCGGGCTGTGTCACCCAGATGCCGCGGCGCTGCTCCGGCGGAAGCGGGCGGTCGGCCTCGGGTTCGATCTCCTCGAGCAGGGCGGCCGTTCGCGACCCAAGGGAGCCGTCCGCGAAACACTTGAGCCAGCCAAGCCTCGCACGGGCGTCCGGCGACTCGCCGAGCGGCTCACCGCTGCGGAGTCCGCGGTCGATCGCGGTCGTCAGCGCGTCGTCGCGCAGGGACACGTGCACCCGGATGGGCAGCCGACCGGTCTCGGACAGGTGGGTATACGCAGGAACGGACCAGTCGAGGTCCGGTTCCGGGACGAGGCCGCCCGGGTCGTGGACCGCCACGACACCCAGGGCCAGCAGGTCGTGCGCCACGCCCACGAGCTCGGCCTCGAGCTCGGGTACGGTGATCGAGGGCACATGCACGGCCACCAGCCCCGTGGCCTCCTCGAACAGGACGCCGTTGGGCTCCCCGGCCTCCGTCCGGCCGATCACGCCACCGTCGGGATCCGGCGTCGAGCCAGCCACACCACCCACACGGAGCGCAGTCCGACTCGCCAGCAGGGCGTGATGGTCGTGCGCCCACAACGCGCAGCGACGTCCGGGGGCAACCGTCTCGAGATCGTCGGCCGTCGGCCAGCGGCCCCACCGATCCGAGTCCCAGCCATGACCTTGAAGCCAGGCATCCTTGTCGCCCAACCGCTCGTGGGCGGTACGGATCCGGGCGAGGCCCTCGTCGAGCGTTCGAGCGCTCGTGAGATCGAGGTGGCGGGCAGTCGCTGCGCATTGAGCCAGGTGCAGGTGGGCGTCCGTGAGGCCGGGGATGGCGACCTCGTCGGGTTCGAGCTCGATCCGTTCGGTGTGCGGGTCGGCCCGCGTCTCCAGATCGACCTCCGTGCCCGCAAAGGCCACCCGTCCACCGCGGATCCCGACAGCCTCGACCCAGCCAAAACCCGCCTCCCCCGCGAGGGTCGCGATCCTCCCCGTGATCAACGTGTCGAGCGGCATCGGTCAGGCAAGCGGGTCGGCGAGGAGCGATGTCAACCCCGCTCGATCAAGGCCGGCACCGAGACCAAGGGCCAGCGCCACGCGCGCCTTCAGCGCGCACAGGTTCCCGACTGGCAGCGCTCCGGCCCTGAGCCAGTTGGCCCCTCCACCCGGAAAGGCATAGCCCGCCGTGGCGCGCCCGCCCGGGCAGCGCGATGCCAGCGCGACCGCCACGCCGCCGGCCATGGCGCGTTCGGCCGCGGCCAGGAGCGATGGGTCGGTGTTCCCGGAACCCGCCGCGGCGACCACGATCCCATCCGCACCGGCACCGATCGCCGCATCGAACAGCACCGCGTCGGCGGCCACGGTCGCGGTGACCAGGTACACCAGACCTGCCCGATCGGTCGTGACGTGGCGTCGCGGCCCTCGCGTGCGGCGGATCTCGACGCCGGCGTCGGCGACGGCGCCGAGGGAGCCGTGGTTGGGGCTCCGGAACGTGTCCAGGGCGGTTGCGTGCGTCTTCTGCACGTCATCGGCAGCTTCGATCGTCCCCGCCAATGAGACGATCACGCCGGCCCCGCGAAGCTCAGTTGAGGCCGCCGCCCGGACGGCGCCACGGAGATTGTCCGGACCATCGAATCCGGGCATGTCGGACGACAGCATCGCGCCGGTGACCACGACCGGCTTGGGGCCCTCGAGCACGAGGTCCCAGCAGAAGCTCGTCTCCTCGATCGTGTCGGTTCCCTGGACGAGGACGGCGCCATCGACCGACGGATCCGCCAGCACGTCGCGGAGCAGCGTACCGAGCTCCAACAACTGCGCAAAGGTGAGATGACTGGCAGCCAGCCGACCGCGATCGATGGCGACAACGTCCGCGATCGCGTCGAGTCCGGGAGTCCGGGCCAGGATCGCCGCGCCGTCGAGCACCGGGACGTTTCCGCCCGCGAGCGGGTCGAAGACCGTGCTGATCGTCCCGCCGGTGAAGACGATGGCAACCCGGGGCATGGCCCGCTCAGTCCCGATCGGTCGGGTCGGACGGGCCGGTGTGTTCGGCCGGTGCCGGAGGCTTCGGTTCGGCGGGCGCGGGCTCTGCACCGGGTGTCTCGAGGCCGGTCGGCGTGCCGGGTGTCACGATGAGCTCCTGCTTGGTTGCCAGGCCCACCTCCGCACGGTCCCGCCAGGTCGGTCGATCCGCCCCCAGCGCCGCCGCGATCGGGTCGACAGCCTGCGGATCGGACGCCGGTCGGGATTCGGACGCCAACAACGGGCCGCGCTTCAGCACCGACGCCACACCGGACGCCAGGATGGCGAGCGCGACGACGAGGATGACCGTGGTCGTGCCCACGACGTCCGAGATCGGGCCGACGACGATGATCGGCAGGAAGCTGGCGACCGACACGAGCATGTTCAGCACGCCAAAGACACGACCCCGTACGTCGGCCGGCAGGTCCTCCTGAAGCTGCGTCTGCGAGGGAATGGCCACGAGCCCGTAGGCGATCCCCGCGAAGAACGCGATCACGACAACGATCGCCAGGAGCGAGGTCACGGCGGACAGGTCGAGCCCGCCCGGGGCATCCGCCCGCTGGAGCAGACGGCTGATCGGCCCGGCGATCGAAAGCGCCACCAGGAATGCGCCCAGGGCGATCAAGCCGCCCTCGATCACCCGGCGCCGGGGTAGATAGCGGCCGTACGCGTTGAGCAGCAGGATCCCGGTCACGATCCCAAAACCGAGCGGGAGGACGACGACGGCGAAGTCCTTGGCGTCGAGCCCCAGGGCCGACTGTGCAAAGTCGGGTCCGAGGACGCCCAGGACGCCGACGAGTGAGGCCGCGATGCCCAGGTAGAGCAGCGACCAGCCGATTGCCCGGTTCGATCCGATGTAGCTGAGTCCTTCGCGGAGTTGGCCGAACGTCGATTCGACGGCACGCTCGGCCTCGCCGACGCCCAGCCGCCCTTCGAGCGGGTGGTCGCTGGGCGGCGGCGATGGTGGCAAGGTGAAGCAGAGCACCGCGGCAACGAAATACAGGCCCGCCACGACCAGGATCACGGCCTCCGGGCTGGCCAGGTTGACGACAAGCGGACCGAGGAGGGCGAAGCCCAGGGCAAAGGCGGCATTGAGCGTCAGCGTGAAGACGCCGTTGGCTGCGAGCAGCTGCTTCTTGGGCAGGAGCACCGGGATCATTGCCGCCTCGGCCGGGGCGAAGAAGACGGTGATCGTGGAGATGGCGATGTTGAGGAGCAGGATTAGGACCAGGTTCGTGCCGGCGAGGAACAGCGCGACGAACGCCAGACCGCGCAGGACGTTCGTGGCGATGAGGATCAGCCGTCGGTCGATCCGGTCGACATAGACGCCGGCGACGGCCGAGAAGAGGACGGCCGGCACAAGGAACGTCAGGATCAGCAGGCTCACGGCCGTGTTCGATCGCGTCGAGCTGACGACGATGACCGTCAAGCCATACAGGACCATGTTGCCACCGACCTGGGTCGCGACCTGTGACAGCCAGAGCCGCAGGAACGCGGCATTGCGAAAGACCGCGAGCGCGGTCTCGCCCGACTCGGGCGTGCTGTCCGCGGCCGTCACGCCCGCAGCTCTCCCGAGCCATCGACCGCGGCGGTCAAGTCGGGATCGCCCCGCGACTCGAACCCGACC
>JBKKCW010000014.1:0-4590 GCA_046712485.1 Candidatus Limnocylindrales bacterium | reverse complement strand
TTCGTCTCGGCAAAGGGGCCGTCGGTCGTGAGCGTCTTGCCGTCGCGGACGCGCACTGTCGTGGCCGTTGTGACAGAGTCGAGGGCCTCGCCCACGACGAAGGCGCCGCGGGCCTTGATGTGGTCGCCAAAGGCGTTGTACCCGTCCATCACGGCCTGCAAGACGTCAGGGCTTGGCTCCTCGGTGGGCTCTTCGGTGTATATCAACAGGGCATACCGCATGTCGAGTGCCTCCATGTCCAGGGCCGCATGGCACGGCCGCTACTCACACGACGAATGGCGCACGCCGAGATCGACATTGGCGCCCCCGGACTGTAGTCCCCGTACGGCTGGGCCGTCACCCATCTGCGCGGTATCGTTTGGTACCCATGGCCACAGAACGCGAGGTCCTGACCGTCGACGGGCGCGAGGTCTCGATCTCCAACCCGCGCAAGGTGTATTTCCCGGAGACCGGGCACACGAAGCTTGACCTCGTGCGCTACTACCTGGCGGTCGCGCCGGGGGCGCTGCGCGGCGCCGGCGGACGGCCGATGGCGCTCAAGCGGTTTGTCGACGGCGCAGCCGGTCAGCCCTTCTTCCAGAAGCGCGCGCCCGAGAACACGCCCGAGTGGATCCGCACGGCGACCCTGACCTTCCCGTCGGGGCGGACCGCCGAGGAGATCGTTATCGATGATGCTGCCGGGCTGGCCTGGATCGTCAACCTCGGCTGCATCGACCTCAATCCCCACCCGGTGCGTGCCGAGGATCTCGATCATCCGGACGAGCTCCGGGTGGACCTCGACCCGGTGCCCGGCGTGCGGTGGGACGCCATCCGACAGGTCGCATTGGCGACACGCGAGGCGCTCGAGGCGGTGGGGCTGGTGGGCTGGCCAAAGACGTCCGGTTCGCGCGGGATCCACATCAACGTCAGGATCGAGCCGCGCTGGACCTACCCGGAGGTGCGGCGCGCGGCGCTTGCGCTTGCCCGTGACGTGGAGCGGCGCGTGCCCGATCTCGCGACCTCGAAGTGGTGGAAGGAGGAACGCCACGGGGTATTCCTCGACTACAACCAGAACGCGAAGGATCGGACGGTCGCCTCGGCCTATTCGGTGCGGCCGCTCCCCGACGCCCGCGTCTCGACGCCGCTCAGCTGGGACGAGGTCCCAACCGTGGAGGCGGAGGCATTCACGATCGACACGGTGCCAAAGCGCTTCGCCGAGATCGGGGACCCGGGCGCCGGGATCGACGCGGCGGTCGGATCGCTCGAGGCGCTGCTGGAGCTGAGCCAGCGGCATGAAGCGGAGGGTCTGGGCGACGCGCCGTGGCCACCGAACTACGCAAAGCAGGCAGGCGAGCCGCCCCGTGTCCAGCCGTCTCGTCAGCGCCGACCGGCGGAAGCCTACGAACCGGGACGTGGCCAAGGTGGCGGTCCGCCGCCGGAAGTCGCGAAGGCGCGCAGGGCGGCCGTCGAACGCGGCGACCCGAACGCCGGACTTCCGACCGAGTGGGCCGGCTCTCGCCCGACACCAACCGGTCGCCGCAAGAGCTCGATCCCGGTCGTCGAGATCGCGCGGGCCGAACACAAGGACGAGGCGCTGGACGGTCTGGAACGCTGGAAGGATCGGCACGCCGACATCGTCGAATTCCTTGAGCCGGCAGACATCCTCGTCGACGGCATGCGCGGACGGTCTGCCCTTTGGTATCGGATCCGGGTCAACCTGATCCACGTCCCTGAGGGCAAGCGACCGCCGCAGGAGGCGCTCGAGAGCGACTACGACCCGTGGGCCGGGCACGATATCGAGGCTTGGAAGGCAGCAACCGCTGGACCGCGGGCGCGGCGACCGGCACCCAGAACGAAGCGGGTGACCACGCAGGACTAGCGGTCGCGGTCGCTCACCGGCCGCCGGAGAAGATCTGGGCCAGCTCGTACGGCGCCGTCTCCTCCAGCTGGTCGTACCGGCAGGCTTCGGGCGGCTTGTCAGGGCGCCACCGCTTGAAGGTGGTTGCATGGCGGAACCGGCTGCCCTGGAGATGGTCGTACGCGACCTCGACGACCCGTTCCGCTCGGAGCGGCTCCCACGACAGGTCCTTCCCGCGGTTCCATCGGGAGGTCGCACCGGGCACGCGCTGCCCGCTCGCGGTCTGCTCTGCCTCCCATTCCGCCCAGCTCGACCACGGGTGGCTATCGAGCGCGTTGTCGCGGAGCGGAGCGAGCTCACCGACAAGGTCAGCGCGGCGGTCCCAGCTGAACGACGAGGTGATCCCGACATGATGGAGCGTGCCTTCGTCGTCGTAGAGACCGAGCAGCAGCGATCCCACGTGGGTTCCCGGTCCGTTCTTGTGCCAGCGGAAACCGGCGACAACGCAGTCGGCGGTCCGCTGGTGCTTGATCTTGAGCATCGCCCGCTTTCCCGGCTGGTACGGCGCATCGAGCCGCTTCGCGATGACACCGTCGAGCCCCGCCCCCTCGAAGCGTCCAAACCAGTCGGTGGCGGTGTCTCGATCGAGCGTCGCCGGGGTCAGGTGGATCGGCGGGGTGATCCCGGCGAGCACGGTCTCAAGCCGCGATCGCCGCTCGCCCTGTGGGACGCCGCGGAGGTCCTCGTCCGCGAGCGCCAGGAGGTCCCACGCAATGAAGCTCGCGGGTGACTCGGCGGCGAGCATGCGAACCCGGGATGCGGCCGGATGGATCCGCAGCAGCAGCGACTCGAACGCAAGCGCGCCGTCCTGCGCGATCACGATCTCGCCATCGAGGACGCATCGGTTCGGCAGCGCCGCCTTGAGCGGTTCTCCGATCTCCGGGAAATAGCGATCGAGCGGCTTCAGGTCGCGCGACTGCGTGTACAGCTCGTCACCGTCGCGAAACACCAGGGCCCGAAAGCCGTCCCACTTTGGCTCGAAGAGCCAGCCGTCGTCGGTCGGGATCGTGTCCACGGCCTTCGCCAGCATCGGCTCGATAGGCGGCTGGAACGGCAGGTTGAGGGACACGAGACGCCGAGTGTACCCGGGGAACCGGACCCCGCGACCCGGCGTCTGCGCGGTGCCGGCGCGGTCATTCGGTCGCGACGAGCCGCAGTGGGGTTCAAGAAGCGATGCACACCATCCGGCCCGTTCTTGCACTGACCCTGGTTCTCCTGATCTTCGCTGCCTGCGCGGGCGGCGCCGCGCAACGCTTGACTCCCGTCGGGGAGCCTGCCGGTGGCGACGGTTCCGCGACGGGCGAGGACCCGCAACCCGCAGCCAGCGCGGCGCCGGAATCGGCGAGGGGCGAGACTGACACCGGCAGCAACGCGATCGGCATCCGCGACGACGCCAGGATCATCCGGGTGGGCTCGATCGATCTCGAGGTCAAGGACGTTCCGACGGCGCTGCGCACGGCGCGCGACGCGATCGTCGGCATGGGCGGCTACGTCGGCGGCTCGAACACGAGCAACTTCGACGACCAGCCTCGTGCCCAGATCACGTACCGGATCCCTACCGATCGCTGGGAGGACGCGCTGGACTTCCTCCGCGACCTGAACGGTCAGACCACCAAGGTCGTGACCGAGCAGACCGAAGCGGTCGACGTCACCGGGCAGGTGATCGACATCGAAGCAAGGATCCGCAACCTGCGGGCGAGCGAGACCGCCCTCCAGAGGATTGCAGAGGAGGCCGTCCGGATCACCGACGTCCTCGAGGTCGAGGCACGCCTCACCGACATCCGCGGTCAGATCGAGCAGCTGACGGCGCAGCTCGAAAGTCTCAACGACCGGGCGACCTACGCCACGCTGACCGCATCCTTCACGACCCCGGTCATCGCGGTCGAGGCTGCGAGCAAGGACTGGCAGCCATCGGCGGCGGTTGACGAGGCGGCGGCAAGCCTGATCTCCATCCTCCAGGGGCTCGCGACGGCGGGGATCTGGCTGCTGATCGTGTGGGTGCCCATCCTGCTCGTTCTGGGCCTGCTCGTCGGCCTGGGCATCTGGGTCGCCCGGCGACTTGGACTTGGATATCGCCGTGGCGGTCCGGGCCTGCCGCCTCCGCCGCCACTCCCCGGCGAACCAGTTACAACAGCCTGACGAACGCGGGCGGGCGCACCGACCCTGCCTCGGCGCGCCCGATCAGTCGATCCGCGCCCGGCATGGCACGATGCGGGCATGACGGAGACGGCGGAGCGATACGACCAGATCGCTGAGGGCTACGCCCAGTGGTGGGCGCCGGTCCTTACGCCCGGGGTCGAGCGGCTGCTCGATCGCGCCGAACCGTGGGTCGCCAACGGAGCCGCCCGGCTGCTCGACATCGGAACCGGCACCGGGCAGCTTGCCATCGGCGCACTGAACCGGTGGAGCGGCATCTCCGTTGTCGGTGTCGACGCGTCTGGCGCGATGCGAGCCATGGCCGATGCCCTCGCCGACCAGGCCCTCGGCGCGGACCGCAGCCGGTTCAGCACGGCGGTGGCGTTTGCGGATGCCTTGCCATTCGGAGACGGGTCATTCGATCTTGCGCTGTCGTCGTTCGTGTTCCAGCTCGTCCCGAACCGTGCGCGGGCGCTACGTGAGGCTCGTCGGGTGCTGCGCGTCGGAGGCGTGCTCGCCTACGTGTCGTGGCTCGTCGACGATCGGGCCTTCGCGCC
>JBKKCW010000013.1:0-2629 GCA_046712485.1 Candidatus Limnocylindrales bacterium | reverse complement strand
ACTCTCGCATGACCTCACCGAGCTGGCCGGTCAGGATGAAGTCCTCCTTGCCCTCCATGCGGGTCACTTCGATGGCGACGACGTCACCGCCGACTTCGGTGACGACGAGTCCCGTGGCCGCGCCGGTTTGGTCCTCCGACTCGAGCTCGCCGTACTCGAAGCGTTGTGGTCCGAGCAGATCGGCCAGCTTCTTCGGATCGATCACGGTCTTGCGCTTGCGTCCCTCGGCGACCTGCCGGGCGACCTTGCGCATGACGTTGGCCAGCTCCCGCTCCAGGCTCCGGACGCCCGCCTCGTGGGTGTAAGAGCGCACGAGCTCGGTCATCGCCTCATCGGTGATCTGGATGTGCTTGTCCTTGAGGCCGTGGTTGGTCATCTGCTTGGGCACGAGGAACCGCTTGCCGATCTCGATCTTCTCCTGCTCGGTGTAACCGGGCAGCTGGACGATCTCCATCCGGTCGCGGAGGGGTGGCGGGATCGGGTCGAGGAGGTTCCCTGTCGCGATGAACAGGGTCTTGCTGAGGTCGAACGGCACTTCGAGGTAGTTGTCCTGGAACGTGCCGTTCTGCTCGGGATCGAGCACCTCGAGCAGCGCCGAGCTCGGGTCGCCCCGGAAGTCCATGCCGATCTTGTCGACCTCGTCGAGCATGAACACGGGGTTGTTCGAACCGGCGGTCTTGATGCTCTGGATGATCCGGCCAGGCAGCGCGCCGATGTACGTGCGCCGGTGGCCCCGGATCTCCGCCTCGTCGTGGATCCCGCCGAGGCTCATCCGAACGAACTTTCGGCCCATGGCCCGGGCGATGCTCTTGCCCAGGCTCGTCTTGCCGACGCCGGGTGGCCCCACGAACGCGAGGATCGGGCTGCGGATCTCGTCAGCGAGCGTCCGGACGGCGAGATACTCGAGGATGCGTTCCTTGATCTTCTCGAGACCGTAGTGGTCCTCGTCGAGGATCCTCGCCGCTTCCTTGATGTCGAGCTGATCGTCGGTCGAAGTGTTCCAGGGCAGGCCGATCAGCCAGTCGACGTAGGTCCGGATCACCCCGACCTCCGGCGAGGCGGACGGGATCCGGCTCATCCGATCGACTTCCTTGATCGCCCGTGCCTTGATCTCGTCGGGCATGCCGGCCGCTTCGACCTTGTCGCGCAGCTCGTTGATCTCGGCCTGCTGCGGGTCGTCCTCGCCCAGCTCACGCTGGATCGCCTTCAGCTGCTCGCGGAGGATGTACTCGCGCTGGGTCTTGTCCATCTCCGATTTGACTTCGGACTGGATCCGGCCCTTGAGCTCGAGGATCTCCACCTGGTGTGCGAGGAAGTTGGAGACGAGCTTGAGGCGCTCGACGACGTCGATCGTTTCGAGGAGCTCCTGGCGCTGTTCGGTGGTCATGTCCGGGCTGTACGCGACCATGTCGGCGAGCAGCCCGGGTTCACTGATGTTGCGAGCTGCGACGGCCGCTTCGGGAGGGACAGGAGCGCCGCTGGCGACGTACTGTTCGATCTGCGCCTGGACAGTGCGCATCAGCGCCTGGATCTCGAGTCCTTCCGGCACCGCGTCCGGGAGCTCCTCGATGGACGCGCGCAGATACGGGTCGGTGGCCGTGAAACTGTGCACACGGAGACGCCCCTGACCCTGGACGATCGCGCGGACCGTCCCGTCCTGGAGCTGGACCACCTGGGCGATCTTGGCCAGCGTGCCGATCGTGTAGAGCTCGGAGGGATCCTCGATCTCCTCCTGCTCGGCCTGGCGCTGGGTGACCAGCGCGATGGGTCCGCCCTCGGCGACCGCGGCGTTGAGCGCGCTGACGCTCTTCTCGCGACCGACCTGGAGCGGGACGATCATCTCGGGGAAGATGACCGTCTCCCGGAGTGCAACGAGGGGGAGCTCGCGCCGGCCGGTGCCGGCAGCGGGCTTGTCTTCGACCGGGGTGGACGGTCGCTTGGCCATCAGGATCTCCTAGGTGCGCGGTTTGCCGTCGGGTCTTCGGCGGGGGCGTCGGTCGCTCCCGCGTCGGCCGTGCCTTCGGCGTAAAGGGCTTCGAGGATCCGAGCGCCGAGGCGCTCCTCGAGCTCGAACAGGATTCGAATGCCCGCGAGGTTGACCCCTCGTTCCCGGGTCAGATGGCGGATCCAGGTGATCCGCCGAATGTCGTTCTCGCTGTAGAGTCGGATGTTGGAAGGCGTCCGGGCCGGACAGAGCAGACCCTCGTCCTCGTAGATTCGGAGGGTGCGCGGGTGGGCGCTCACGAGCATCGCGGCAACGCTGATGACGTAGACGGGCTGCTCGGGATCCCGCTCCATCCGGCCGGACGCCATGCGCTCAGGCGCCTGCCCGAGCGGTTTCGGAGGTCTCGCCGGAAGCGAGACCCTTAGCGCCGTTCGAACCGTTGGCGTTCGCATTGATCGCATTGATCCGGATCTGGCGGGGCTTGACGGCCTCGGCCTTGGGGATCTGCAGCTTCAGGAGACCGTCCTCGAACGAGGCCGTGGCCTTGTCCGGCTCGATCCCCGCCGGGAGCGCGATCGTCCGGCTGATACGCCCACGCCGGATCTCCTGCACGAGGGTCTCACCCTCGCCTTCCTGGCGCTCGGAGCGGGTCTCGGCGCTGATGTTCAGCACCCCATTCTCGAC
>JBKKCW010000012.1:0-3201 GCA_046712485.1 Candidatus Limnocylindrales bacterium | reverse complement strand
TCCTCGCACTGTTCAATCCGACGCTGCGTGCGGTCCGGGAACAGCAGTACCAACGCGAGGCGCCGTGATCGTCGACCACTCGAAATTCGCCCAGGCCTTCGGAGCACATACGACGCCTCACCGGGCGGCCATCGAGGCGACCCTCGACTGGTATCGAACAGCGGACCGGTCATGATGTCGTCATCGGGTTCCGGGCGAGCTCCTCTGTGTGGAGAATTGAGATGCTGAAGCGCACCAGGGCGCGAGTCGACGTGGAGCACGCCGAGCTAACGTCGTCGACGCCCGTCCTGGCATGACCAACGACCGCCAGCACCCAATCGCGATAGTAATCGTCAAGTCGATCCACACGGCAGTCTTCATTGGTGAGTTGATAGCCATCGCGTGGCTGGTGATCAGCGGTCTTGTTGGCCGGCGCGACCGGACCGTTGCCCTCGCGGCGGCTGCGGTGGCCGCCGAGGCTGCCGTGTTCTGCGGCAACGATCGTGTCTGCCCACTCACCCCGCTGACCGAGCGCCTCGGCGCGGCCCACGGACAGGTCACGGACATCTTCCTGCCCGACCGCGTCGCCCGGACGATCCCGATCTGGTCGGGTGCCCTCGTCGTGCTCGCGGGCATGCTCCACGCTCGCTCCGCGTGGCGAGCGTCGCGAGGCGAGTGACCGGCCTGACGGCGCCGGCCGCAAAGGGAGCAGTCGGGTCAGAGGTGTTGCCACCTGGCGGCTCGGCGGCGTCACAGCGTTCGCCGACTGCCTGCTGATTCTGCAACGCCGGGGTTGGCCCTCCTATCGTTCGCGGGCCCTAATCGCTGCACCCGCGGCGGATGAACGGGCGTCGATGCATTCCCGTCACGCGGGGCAGACCACCGTCTAGAAGCCAGCGAAGGGCGACGAGCAGGATCGCGACTCCGAGGATCCCGTCGATCGCCTGGAGCGGCGGCTCATTGCTGGGCGGTTCAGGGACGTCAGCGACCTGCCATGGCCGCGGCGGCGTACCCCTCGGTCACCTCGCCCTTGTGCGCCGCAAACGCAGCCAGGACTTCCTCCTTCTCCTGCTGCGGCACCTTGACGAAGTCCAGCGTACGTCCGAGTTCAGCCGCGACTTCGTCGAACTCCTCAGGGGAGATCTTGAGCTCGCGGTGGGCTTCTTCCAGGCCAAGGAGTGTGCTCCCCGGTCTCGTGGCGGAGAATTGGAAGGGTCCACCAGCAACGTTACAGACCCACAGCGTGCGCATGAACTTCAGGCCCGGCAATCTGCCGAGGTTGTTCGTGTGCCACTCCCGGAGGGCCGGGTTTCTCGACTTCTGACCAACGATCGGGTTCTGAACGACCGCATCGCTGAAGTGATCGATCACTGCTGCGATGGCAAATGCGCCGCCGAGCCTTTCGTACAGGCTTGCCTCAGGCATGTTCAGCACTCCTCTTGCGGTGTTTGCGGGGCTCGCACTGAACTTGATCAGGCTCGCCGAGGGCATCGGATGCACGGTACCGGGCTGCCGCTCGGAACTCAGTGACCGTGGTCACGCAGGGCGCGCCTCGCAATTGCGTGTCCGCTCAGCCGAATCGATCGCCGATGGTTCGCCTCGTCGGTCCGCGGCTTCCGAATCGAATCGACGTGCGGTTACCCACGTGTTTCTGATGTCGTCGATGAGAGGAGGACGGGCTGTGAGCAATGAGCGTGTGGTCAGCGGCTGGACCGATCTCCGAACGAATATACCCACCGCCCGGAGCTTGGGCGGCTAGACCAACCGCCGGAGCACGGCGTCGTCGCGCATCTCAACACGGCCGCGCGAGAGGTTGATCGCGCCTCTTCTTTCATAACCCTCCAACAGGCGGCTGACCACCTCACGGGCCGTTCCGAGCTCTGCCGCGATGTCCTCGTGCCTCATCGAGATCACGTCTGCGGTCGCGAAGTGCTGAAGCAGAAGAGCGGCCAAGCGGCTCTCCATCGTTCGGAAGGCGACATCCTCCAGAAGCGTCGTAACCTCGACCAGGCCCCGGGCCACGGTTTCGAAGATGTACTTGCGCATTGGATCGCTGGTGGTGACCAACTCTCGCAGTTCGGCGGCCGGAAGGACCACTGCCTCGGTCGCGACCTCAGCCTGACCCGTCGCGATCACGGGCCTGCCGAGTAGCACGGCCAGCATGCTGACCAAGCTGGATTCCTGGCTGCGCACGTGGTACAGGGTGATCTCGCGTCCTGTCGCCCCGATCCTGAAGACTCTGATGCTGCCCACGCCAACCGCGGCAAAGTCACTCGACGCGTCGCCTTCCTTGAAAAGGACGTCTCCGGGCGCCAGCCTCACATACCGAGCGGCCGCCGAAATGGTCGACTGCAACTCGGGGGGCGCCTCCCGATAGAAGTCGAGCCGCTCCAGGATGTCCTGTTTGTCCAATCGTCGGGTCTCGGTTCGTTGCGATCTATTTCGATCCACCCAGGTCACTACGGGCGGGGTGTCGTTCGTGCCGTTGCCGGCGGGGCGACCCAGGCGACGTTGCCGGACACCACAAGACGTTTGTGGTGTTGGCTGGCGAGGAAGGATTCGAACCTTCGATCTCCTGATCCAGAGTCAGGCGCCTTACCGCTTGGCCACTCGCCAGTGGTCGGCCCGCCTTCACGCTCGCGGGCCATGTCGTCAACAGAGTGCGAACGAGGGTCAGCTCGACAGGAGTCGAGCGAACCCGACGCCGTGCCATCTTACCCGGGCGTGCCGGCGGGAGCCATGACCGCGCCTCCGCGTGTCCTCCGCACGCCCCGAGTGCACGGCGAATCACGTTACCGCTCCAGTGGTCGACCGCGTCGGTTGATCCGTTGGCGTCGTCCATGAGCCGAACGACCCGGCGACGCGCCGTGTGCCAGCACGCCCACGGCGAGGTCTGGCTCCGCCGAGGGTTGATGATCGGCAGAAGTCGCATCGCGAGTCAGTGCGGCCGCAAACAACGTTTGGAGCGCAATCGCGTCGAGCGGCCGGGAGAAGAGGTAACCCTGCCCAAGCGTCGCGCCCATCCGAATGAGGCGCTCGACCTGACCCTCGGATTCGATACCCTCGGCGACCGTCTCGAGGTGAAGCGTTTGGCCGATCCGAACGATCGATCGGACGAGCGCCGCCGCCTGACGCGACGCGTCCATGTCAGAGATGAATGAACGGTCGATCTTGAGGACGTCGATCGGCAGCCGCGACAGGTAGCTCAAGGACGAGTAACCC
>JBKKCW010000011.1:0-3844 GCA_046712485.1 Candidatus Limnocylindrales bacterium | reverse complement strand
CCGGAGCAGCACGTCCTTGCGCTCCGATGGCGAGCGGTTTGCCCAGCGGCCATCCTCGAACGCGCGTCGCGCAGCCTGAACGGCATGGTCGATGTCGGCGGCATCGCCGGCGGCAACCTCGGCAATGGTTTGGCCCGTCGCCGGGTTCTCCGTCGTGAAGCGTTCGCCGCTCACCGCGGGGCGAAAGGCGCCGTCGATGAACGCATCGGTCCGGAACGTCGGTTTCGTCGCAATGACCATCTGACCCTCCTGTCCCGCGTGACGCTCGCCGATCATAGATGTCACGTCATGTCACGAGGAGCCTGCCACCATACGGCGCACCATGCCCGTGCAGATCCCCATCGAGGTTGCGCGCCGCTTCATCCTGGGCCGGGGGGGCCTGTGGCCCGGTCGTCGCTGGCGTGGCCTGGATGGGGCCGAACAGGCGATGCGCGCGATCGAGCATCTCCAGCTCGATCCCCTCGTGGTCATCGCTCGAGCGCACGACCTCATCCTCCACAGCCGGGTCACCGACTACCGCCAGGATGACTGGGCGAAGCTCACCTACGAGCAGCGCAAGTTCTTCGACTGGGGTGGCTGGCTCGCCGTGCGCCCCATGGACGAGCTGCCCTACTGGCGGGTGATCATGCGCCGCGAGATCGACCAGCCGAGGTGGATCGAGTTCGTCAAGGATCACGGTCCAGCGATCGCCGAGATGCGCCAGGTCCTGGCCGACCGCGGGACGGTCAGCAACCGCCACTTCGCCATGGGCGACCGAACGCGAGTGGATCACTACCGTGGACGCAAGGACAGCGCGCTCGCGCTCCACTACCTGTGGCGCATCGGGGACGCGATGGTCTCACGACGCGAGCGTTTCGAACGGGTCTACGCGCTCACCGAGGCGGTCGCGCCGCCAGAGCTCGTGCGCGAAAGCGACGGGGCCGAGGCGGATGACTTCCTGATGATGAAGGAGGTCGCGGCCCAGGGCTTGAGTCCCATGCGGGCCGTTTGGGACCACCTGCGACGGACCGTCCCGTCGGCGGAATTGGCGAGATGGCGCGAGCGGAAGCTTGCGGACGGCGAGTTGATCGAGGTCAAGGTGGACGGCTGGCGGGCGCCACAGGTCGCGCTCGCGTCCGATCGAGACGCGCTCGAGTCACTCCTGGCCGGCCGGATCCCGGCCACGTGGCAGCCGCTCGAGACCACGACCGACGAGGAGGCGACCTTTCTCGCGCCGCTCGATCCCGTCAGCGCCCGCGGCCGCGCGAAGCCCCTGTTCGGCTTCGAGTACATCTGGGAGGTTTACAAACCAGCCGAGCAGCGCCGATGGGGCTACTACACCCTGCCCATCCTGTGGGGCGATCGTCTCGTCGCCCGTTTCGACAGCCGGCTCGAACGCGCGTCCAAGGCGTTGGTCATCAACGGCCTGTGGCTGGAGGACAAATCCCTTGCCAAAGACGAGGCCTTCGCCCAGGCATTGTCCCGTGGGATGGCGCGGTTTCGTCGCTTCCTGGAGGCTGAGCGGATCGACGCCGCCGGTGTGACGCAGGCCAGGCTTCGCAAAGCGATCCGATCGTCCTGATCCGTTCGACTGGTGTTCCGTCCTAGAATGTGCGTAGCGGGACCCGCGGCGGCCCGCGAGGGGTGGTCGCGAGGTTCGTGCCGGACCGGCGAGACGTGCCATGACCAGACTGCACCACGACCTGAGTTTCATCTCCAGTGTTGGCGTCCTCGTCAGCGGGTTCGTCGCGGCGGTGACGGGAGTCATCGCCGACCTGTGGGATCTCAACGACTTCTGGTATCACACCGTGTCGGGGTACGTCATGGGCGGTTTCGCCATCGCCCACGTCTGGTTCAACCGCGACCGGCTCGTCAGCTACGCACGCTTCCGTTGGCACACACTGCGGTCGGCAGATGGCCGACCACGAGTTGCGACTGCTCCGCGGGTTGTTGGCACTGCGCGGTCGGTGAGCCAACAACCCGACCCTGAGCCCCGCTCCCCAGCAGCGTGGCTCGGGAGGACGATGTTGACTCGCCGGGGACTGATCGGGATGGCGGTGGGCAGCCTCGGCGGCTACCTGCTGGGCCGTGGCCTCCGTCCGGCGCCGCCCATCGACGCGGGCTCGGACGTCGGGGTGATCTACCACCAGTGGAGCAAGCCGGGCCTGATCGATGCGCTTGGGACGGTGGGCAACTGGGGCCAACCGATCGCGCTGTACAAGGCCTACCCTGGCGCCCGAGTGGTCGTTCTGCCGGCACCGGATCTGGGCGGTGGCCTGCCCACGGAGACCGCCATCTCGCAGCGGCGTTCGACTCGCGAGTACGCCCCGACGCCGATGACCCAGGCCGAGCTGTCGCGCCTCCTGTTCCTGGCCGGTGGCATCAACGCCGACCGATGGGGCAACGCTCGCCGGACAGCGCCTTCGTCGGGCGCCCTCTACCCGATCGAGATCTACGCGGTCGTCCACCGGGTCGAGGGGATCGACCCCGGCGTCTATCACTACGCCTTCCGGGAACACGCGCTCGAACAGGTGCGGGCGGGAGACTTCCGGGCGCACGTGGTGGATCAGGCGATCGCCCAGGAATTCCTCGGCGAATGCGGCGTCGTGCTCTTCCTCACCAACATCCTGCAGCGGATGCGCCCGAAGTATCAGGACCGGAGCTACCGTTACGGGCTCCTCGAGGCGGGGCACATCGGGGAGAACGCCTACCTGGCCGCGACCTCGATGGGCCTGGGAGCGTGCGGGGTCGGCGCGTTCATGGACGATTCGATCAACGAGATGCTGGGTGTCGACGGTGTCGAGGAGGCCGCCGTCTACATGCTCGCTGCGGGGAGACGTCGGAACGCCGCGTGACGACCCCGGCCGGCCGCTCGGACGCGAGCCACGAGATCGCGCCCTATCGCGATCCTGTCCGAGCCTTTTCGACGATCCGGTAGCTGGCCCCGGCGGGCCGGATCTCCGTCACGTGCCCGTCGTCCCAGCGAACCCGGAACTCGGCGTGTGGATCGTGCGGCGTGATCGCCAGGATCTCGCCCTGACGCGTCGGGACACCCACCTTGTCCGAGTCGAGAACGATTCGATCGCCGACCCGCGCACCCGTCGCCATGGCACTACCTCCGATCACGTTGCCACGTTTCGCCGCCAGCGAGAGCGGTCGTCTCGATGATAGATCGCCGGTCGAGGACCCAATTCTCACCCAGATTCTCGGCCAGGTCCAGAATGGACGCACCGGTCCCGACCGGCCGGCGAAAGGAGCGGACATGAACGTCAACACCGACGAGGGGGCCCTCGAACGCTACCGGTACATGCTGGCCACGGCGCCGCCCGAGGAGATCGAGCGCGCGCACGAGGAGGCGTTCGCCCGGCTCACGCCCGAGCAGCGCCGACAGGCGCTCCAGGCGCTCGCGGCGCACGTGCCCGAGGGCGAGATCCGTGGCGACGACCCGGCATCGCTTGCCCGGGCCGCGACGCGGGCCGAGATCAGGCAACCGGGCACGATCGAGCGTGCCTGGGGTGCCGGTGGCGCGGGGTTTGGCCTGGGCAGCTTCTTCCTGACCACGCTCGCTGCCAGCTTCATCGGGACGGCGATCGCCCAATCCTTCTTTGACGGCGGCTCGGGCGCGGATCCCACGGCAACCGATGGAGCCTGGTCCGGGGATAGCACGGACGTCGGGACCGATTTCGGCGGAGGCGATTTCGGCGGCGGTGATTTCGGCGGGATCTGAGCTCGCCATGGCCGACTGACGAAGCGCTCTATGGCGCACACTCGACGGGCATGAGCGAGGAAGAGCGAGATTCAGCCGCGACCGAGGCGACGGGCAACGGCGGGACGACCGACCCACCCGGTGTTCGCCGGATGGCCG
>JBKKCW010000010.1:0-2580 GCA_046712485.1 Candidatus Limnocylindrales bacterium | reverse complement strand
GGGGCGTGTCGGTCCAGGCGTGTGTCCGCCGGGCTCGGCCCCCGGGGGCGCCCGCGGGCGTCCGGCGCAGGACATCGACGGTATCGCTGAGGAACGTGGACATCGTGGGCCTCCTAGCCGTCGAGGTCATCTCCGGTGCCGACCGATGGCAGCCAGAACCCGAACTCCGCGCCGTGTTCGGCCGGCGGCGGGGCGGCGTACGCCCAGATTCGACCGTGCATCGCTGCGATCAGCTCGCGACAGACGAACAGCCCGATGCCGGCGCCTGCCTGCTCGCGGATCGCCTCGGGCGCCCGATAGAAGACCTCGAACAGCTGCTCGGGCGTCTGGTCGCCAAACCCCGGCCCTTCGTCGATTACCCGGACGGCCACGCCGTCGTCCTCGGCCGAGATCGTGATCCGCACGGCGGTCCCCGACGGGCTGTACTTCGCCGCGTTGCCGAGGAGGTTCCGGACGACCTGGCCGATATAGGTGTCCTCGCCGTTCACGAGCGGAATGCCGGGCTCCGCCTCGAGGTGAAACGTGTGCTCCGTCGCGTGCGCGGCTTCGCTTTCCATCGCCCGCCGGACGAGGTGTCCGATGATCACGGGCTCGAGCGCCACCACGAGCTGGCCGCCTTCCGCCCGGCTGAGGACGAGGAGGTCCTCGGTGAGGCGGCGGAGCCGGTCCGACTCTTCGGCGATGTCGGCGAGCCGCTCCGCGACGACGTCCGAGCTCATCGTGTCGACGCGCTCGCGCAGGACGTTGCTCATCCCGTAGATCGTCGTGATCGGCGTTCGCAGCTCGTGGCTGATCACCCCGATGAACGCATCGCGGAACTGGTTGTTGCGCTGGTCGGCCGCGTGGCGGGCTCGCAGGTCCTCGGCGGTCGCCGCGAGGTTCCGGGCGAGCTCCGCACCCTCCGCCCGCTCGGTCTCGAGCGCCCGGGCGGCGGACAGCAGCTCCGCTTCCCAGCGCGACCGGGCCCGGATCCGCACGACGAGCGCCTGGTAGGCAGCCGGTCCGTCCGCGGGCTCCGTACGCACCGCGTTCACGAGCACCGGGATCGGTTCGCCGTCCGCCGACGCCAGGGTCAGGAACACCTCCTCGACCCGACCGTCCGCCGTGAGCGCCGGGTAGACGTGGGTCTGGAACAGGATCCGGGCGGCCATTGAGAGCAGGTCCTCGAACGGCCGCCCCGGCAGATCGGCGGCGTCTCGCCCGACGAGCTCGCCCATGACCCGGTTCGCCGCCACGATCCGCAGGTCTGCGGCCAATGACACGATGCCCCCGGGTACCGCGTCCAGCGCGCCGGTCACGCCGGTGCGGGCAGCCGCCCGTGCGCCCGGGCCCCGAGGTAATCCCGGATCGCCGCGATCGTCTCCTCGGGGTGGCTGACATGAGGGCAGTGGCCGGTCGCGTCGATCGTCCGGACGACGCTTTCGGCCAGGTGGTCATGGACGTAGGCGCCCACCTCGCGGGGAGCGATGACGTCGTTGCTGCACTCGACGATCAGCGCCGGAGTCGTGACCTTCGGCAGGTCGTCACGGTTGTCGCCCCGGAACGTGACCTCGGCGAACTGGCGGGCCATCACCGGATCGATCGAGCAGAACGTCGCCTCGAGGCCCTCGGCAAGGTCCGGGCGATCCGGGTTGCCCATGACGACCGGTGCCAGGTAGTTCGCCCAGCCCATGGCGTTGACGTCCATCATCGCGAGAAGCCCGTCGATGTCCGCCGCGCCGAAGCCGCCGCGGTAGGACGGCGGATCGTCGAGATAACGGGGCGAGGGCGTGATCAGGATGAGGTTGGTGAACCGCTCTGGCTCGGCGATCGAAGCGAGGACGGCGATCATCGTGCTGACCGAGTGGGCGACGAGGATCACGTCGTGGAGGTCGAGGGCGGCGCAGATCCTGAGGATGTCGTCGGCGTACCCGTCGAGGCTCGCGTAGCGCTGCGGATCGTAGGCCGAGCGGTCCGACGCTCCCGCGCCGACGTAGTCGAAGGTCACGACCCGATGATCGGCCTCGAATGCGGGCGCGACGAAGCGCCACAGGGTCTGGTCGCAGCCGAAGCCGTGGGCGAACACCATCGGGCGCCCATCGGGGTTGCCGCGAACGCGGACCGCGTGCCGGGCGAGCACGTCCTCATCCATGTCGGTGAGGATAGTCCCCGACACTCCGTTTGCGGAGTGGGCGCTGCTGCTCACGCGGCGACGCTCCGGCTCACGTTCGCATCCACGGCGTCTCGGGCCCACAGCCGACTCGGCGCCCTCAACCGGCCGCGGGCGTCACGTTCGGGTTCACGTGGAAGACGTTCTCGGGGTCCCATTCGCGCTTCAGCGCGGCGAGTCGGGCGAGCTTGGCCTCGCCGTACAGCCGGCGGCTCTCCTCCGGCCCCGCGTCGGCGTTGCCGTTGGGGTACGCACCCAGCGCCCGGTCGGGCTCGACGATCGCCATCGCCCGGCGGCACCAGTCGATGTTGGTCTGATCGTCGGCCGCGTCGGTCCAGGAAGCGTCGGCGCTGAGGTCGAACGCGGCGGCTCGACCGGCATACGCGGTTGCGTCCTCGGGGCCGCGCGCGATCGCGCCGCCGAGGGCCGTG
>JBKKCW010000009.1:0-7162 GCA_046712485.1 Candidatus Limnocylindrales bacterium | reverse complement strand
TGGCGTGCCGGTCGTCCTGGACCTCCACGAGGCGATGCCCGAGTTCTTCCGCAGCCGCTTCCGCGGTCGGGCCGGTCGGATCGGGTTGGGCGCGCTCCGGCTGCAGGAGCTCGCCGCGACGAGGTTTGCCAGCGCCGTCGTCACGGTCAACGACGCGCTGGGCGACCCGCTGGTCGGTATCGGCGTGCCACGCGCCAAGGTCACGGTGGTCCCGAACGCACCGTCGCTTGCCCGGTTCGATCCCGCGCGCCATCCGAAGCGCCCGTTCATGGTCGACGGTACGCTGCGCCTCGTCTACGCCGGCGCCCTGAGCCCCATCTACGAGCTGGACGTCGTCCTCGACGCCATCGCGCGTCTCGCGACACTTCGACCGGAGCTGCCGGTCGAGCTCCATCTTTACGGCCGCGACTTCGCGGAGGTGCCGCTCCGCGACCACGCCGCGGTGCTCGGCATTGCCGATCGGGTCACCTTCCATGGACGGGTGCCGATCGAGGACGTCCCCGGCGCGATCGCCGCATCCGACATCGGTCTCGCCCCGACGCGACGATCTGGCTACACCGAGTTCTCGCTGTCGACGAAGGCGTACGAATACGCGGCCATGGGCAGATCGGTGATCGCATCCAGGTTGCCGATGGTCGAGCGAACATTCGGCGACGACGTGGTGACCTATCTGCCCGGCGATGCCGACGACCTTGTCGGGGCCATCCTTCGGATCGTCGACGCGCCCGACGAACGCGAGGCGCGGGTTGGTCGGGCGCTGGAGCGCGTGCGCGACCTCGGCTGGGAACGGGAGTCGGCACGGTACGTGGCCCTGGCCGACCGCCTGGCGCGTCCGCCCGGTTCGGCCGGGGCGGGCTGATCGGGGTTTGACGCCCGTGGCAGCGGCCGACAAGGAACGCTTCCGCCCGGACATCGAGGGGCTCCGGGCCGTCGCGGTGACGCTCGTCCTGCTGTATCACGCCGCGGTGCCCGGGTTTGGCGGGGGCTTCGTGGGCGTGGACGTCTTCTTCGTCCTGTCCGGGTTCCTGATCAGCGGCCTGCTGCTGCGCGAGCTCGAAACGAGCGGGTCCATCTCGTTGGCCACGTTCTATGCGCGGCGGCTCCGTCGACTGCTGCCGGCTGTCGCTCTCCTGGTCCTGGTCACCGTCGTCGCGTCCGTTGCCCTGCTCTCGCCGCTGCGCGCCGGGGATGTCGCCGCAGATGGCGTGGCCGCCGCGCTGTACGCCTCGAACCTGCGGTTTGCCATCCAGGCGACGGACTACCTCCAGTCCGAGCTTGCGCCATCCCCGCTCCTGCATCTCTGGTCCCTCGGCGTCGAGGAGCAGTTCTATCTCTTCTGGCCGGCACTGCTTCTGATCGCCACCCGGGCGGGCGGCAGCGCACGGCGTCGCGTCGGCCTCGTGGCCGCGACGGTCGTGGTGGCCTCCTTTGCGCTCTCGCTGTGGCTGACGACGGCAAACGCGCCGTGGGCCTTCTTCTCGTTGCCGACGCGGGCGTGGGAGCTTGGGATCGGCGCCCTGCTCGCCGTCGGTGCGGTCCGGCTGGCGGCGTTGCGACGTGACGTGGCCACGGCGGCCGGATGGCTCGGTCTGGGCATGATCGTGGCCTCGGCCCTGGTCATCGACACGAGCACGCCGTTCCCGGGAGCGGCCGCCCTGCTCCCGACCACTGGCACGGCGCTCGCGATGCTGCCCGGCATGGCGGGACAGTCGCAGACACCGGCGCGGCTCCTGGGCTGGCGGCCGGCGCGGTTCCTCGGACGCATCTCGTATTCGCTCTACCTCTGGCATTGGCCGCTGCTCGTGCTGCCGACGGCCGTCGCCGGCGAGACGCTGCCGCTCCCGGTTCGGGTCGGGCTGATGCTCGGCGCAATACCCATCGCCTACGCCAGCCAGCGCTGGCTCGAGGACCCGATCCGGCGCGGTCGGCTCGTCGGGGTCGTACCTCGGCGGAACCTCGCGCTTGCGGGCGCCCTGTCGATCGCCGTGGCGACAACGTCGCTCGGCCTCGGCTTCATCACGACCCAGGGACTTGCCGCTGCAACGGCGGTCGGCGATGACACGGCCAGCCCGCCTCCGCTCCCCACGATCGGCGGGCTTGCGGCCAGCCCCTCGCCGGCCGCCTCGCGGGATCCGTATGGCGCCGTGGCCGCGCCGAGCGCCAGCGGCGATCCGGCACCGAGTCCGACCTACCCACCGCCGCCCGGTGGCCCGGTCCCCGCTGACCTCATCCCGCCGCTCACGCAAGCCCGTGACGACATCCCGTCGATCTATGACAATGGGTGCCACCTCGAACAAGGGCCCACGGACCTCCCGGACTGCGCGTTCGGCGACCCGCGCTCGTCGACTGTCGTCGTCCTGTTCGGCGACTCGCACGCCGCCCAGTGGTTCCCCGCACTCGAGCGGCTCGCGACGGAGCGATCGTGGCGGTTGGTGCCGATGACCAAGAGCGGCTGCACCCCGGCCTGGATCACTGTCTGGAACGTCAACTTCAATCGTGCCTACACCGAATGCGACGAGTGGCGGACGGCGGTCGTGCAACGCATCGCCGCCGAGCGACCGGCGGTCGTGTTCATCGCCGGCAGCCATCCCTACCGGTCGGCCGTCAACGGCGAGCCCGCCGAGCCCGACGGCGGCGCCGCGCTGCGGCTCGGGCTCGAGCAAACACTGGATCGACTCGGGCCGCTTGCGGACAGGCTCATCCTCATCGGAGACACGCCGAAGTTCGACGCCGACCCGCCCGACTGCCTGTCCGCCCATCTCGATGACGTCCTCGCCTGCGCCGAGCCGCGTGCCGCCATGATCGACGAGACGTGGTTGGCGACGGAGGCCGCGATCGCACACGAATACGGGGCCGGGTTCATCGATCCGACCGGCTGGGCATGCCCGACCGATCCATGCACGGCTGTCGTCGGTCGCTACCTCGTCTATCGCGACCGGCACCACCTCGCGACGCCCTACGTGATCGCCCTGCGCGAGCGGCTGGCGGCCGGGCTCGAGGACCTGACGAGCCAGTAGAAGGCCGGGGGTCGTCGGACATCGAGTACCATACCTTGCCCGTCGTCCCCCGGCGCCAGCCGGCCATGCCAGCAGGAACCCAGTCAACTCATGACCTTCAAAGCCAAGCCCGTCGTCAAACGCGCCCAACGCCCATCCTGGGAGGGGCAGGACCGCCGGAACTTCTATCTCAACGTCGGCTTCGGGATCGTCGTCGCCGCGGCAGTTCTCATCCTGGTCATCGCCGGCGTGCTCACCTGGTACAACGACCACCTCGCGCCGGTCGGCAGCGTGGATGGCCAGGCCATCACGAAGGACGAGCTGCGCGACCGTTTCGAGATCGAATCCTGGCGCCTCGACGAGGCCGAACGACGTATTCGGACGGCGGTCGTGGCCGGCCAGATGACCGAGGCGGACGGCCAGGCGCAGATCGACTCGATCAACAGCGCGCGGCAGCAGCTCGCGTCGATCGCACTCGAGCGGGTCATCGACTCGAAGCTGCAGGCCAGGCTCGCGATCGAAGAAGGCATCACCGCGACGCCCGCCGACGTTGACGCCAAGCTGCTCGAAGAGGCGACCACACCCGAACAGCGACACAGCTGGGTGATCGAGTTCGCCCCCGAGATCGATCCGGGGGCATCCGAACCAAGCGCCACCCAGAAGGCCGCCGCGAGGGCTGCCGCGGAGGCGGCCGTCGAGCAGCTGGCGGACGGCACGGCCTGGGAAGACGTCGCCAGGACGGTGTCGACCGATACCGTGACGTCAGCGCAGGGCGGCGATCTCGGCTGGCTCCAGGCGGAGGACACGCAGATCGACGAGCCGTTCCTGACGGCGCTGTTTGCCGCCGAACTCAACACGCCGACCGACATCATCGAAGGCGACGACGGCATCTACCGGATCGGTCGAGTGACGGAGATCTCCGAGGAGACGGTCGATGACGCATACCAGGCCAAGCTCACCAACGACGGGATCGACCTGACCAAGTACCGGGCCGTTGTGCTGGCCGACGTGATCCACGAGAAGCTCGAAGACAAGATCGTTGCCCAGGTGACGGGCCCCGGGCCGCAGCGCCGGGTCCAGGAGATCTACATCCGCCAGGCCGAAGAGGGGCTCGGCGCCGATGCGGTCAAGACCCGACACATCCTCTACTCGCCAGGCGACGACCCATCGAACGCGTCCACCGTCGCGGCGGACGATCCGGCCTGGGCGGCAGCCGAGCGGGAGGCGCGGGAGGCCCACGACCGTCTTGTCGGCGATCCGGAACTGTTCGACGCCATGGCCCGTGCCGAGAGCGACGAGGAGAGCGCGCAGGGGGCGACCGGCACCGGTGGCAAGCTGCCGTACTTCGACTCCGACAGCTCGGTCGATGAGGCCTTCCTGGCCGCGATCATCGCCCCCGGCCTCGAGGCCGGCCAGATCGTGGAGCCAGTCAAGTCAGCGTTTGGCTGGCACGTCATCCAGATCATGTACTTCCCGCCCGACATCGATCGGATGAACGCCCTGAAATCCCAGGCTGATGCCGGCGCGGACTTCGCCGACCTCGCTCGCGACAACTCCGAATCGGAGACGGCGGGTGCCGGCGGTGAGGCTGGTTGGGTCGCCCGTGGCCAGCTGGACGCCAGCCTGGTCGACGCGATCTTCGCCGCCGGGATCGGTGAGACGAGCGCTGTCGTGACCGTCGAGGACGACGGCCTGTACCTCTACAAGGTGCTCGCGGAGGAGGTCAGAACGCCCGAAGGACGACAGCTCGAGGAGCTCCGCTCCACGGCGTTCTCCGACTGGTACCAAGCCAAGAAGGATGCCGTCGTGATCGACCAGGGCGACGGCGCCAGCGAACTCAGCTAGCGAGGAACGCCGATGCTCGACGCGCTGGTCGCGGAGGCTCGGCTCCGCTGGGGGTTCGACCCCGCCGAAGGGTTGCAGTTCGTGGCGGCCGAGCGCCTGATAGCGAGCCCGATCGAGGCGTCGCGCCCGGTTCTGCTCGTTCCGCTTGCCGTGCTCCGCGCGGGTGATGGCTCCGGAGCGGTGATCGAGCCGGTGCCCGGCCGGGCGGGCCCAGGATCGAGCGACCCGCTTCGCCTGATCCGCCGGCTGTATCCGTCCGACCACCCGGTTGGTCGATTTGGCCTCGCGGACGGCGCCACCGTCGAAACGCTCGAGCCGGATTGGCTGGGCACGCCGCTCTACCTCGCGCCGGTCGCGCCCGAGCTTGCCCTCGCCGGGCCCTGGGCGATGCCCTGGATCTCCGCGCGGTTGCGGCAGCCCGATGGCTGCCCATGGGACCGCGAGCAGACCCACGAGTCGCTGCGGAAGCACTTGCTCGAGGAGGCGTACGAGGTCTACGACGCGCTCGACGCCGGCGCCACGCCCGAGCTCGCGGGCGAGCTCGGCGACCTGTGGCTGCAGATCGTGCTCCACGCCCAGCTGGCCGCCGAGGCGGGCGTCTTCGACCTCGCCGACGTCCAGGCGTCGATCGCCCGCAAGATCGTCCGTCGCCATCCCCACGTGTTCGGGGATGCCGTGGCCGAGACCTCCGCCGACGTCACCCGGCAGTGGGAGCGGATCAAGGCCGGCGAGCGGGCCCTGGCGGTCGAAGAACGAGCAGGGGCCGCCGGCGAAGGACCCGAGGCGACCGGCGAGCCGCGCAGCGCCCTCGACGGGATCAGCCGCTCGATGCCTGCCCTCGCCGCCGGGCAGGAGATGCAGGAACGGGCCGCCGCCCTGGGCTACGACTGGCCCGACATCGCCGGGGTGCTTGAGAAGGTCGGCGAGGAGCTGGCCGAGCTCGCCGAGGCGGCGACCGACGACGAGCGCCGCGACGAGTTCGGCGATCTCCTGCTCGTGATCGTGAACGTCGGGCGCAAGATGGGGATCGAAACGGAGTCCGCGCTCCGGGTGGCCAACGACAAGTTCCGGCGGCGCTTCCGGCGGGTCGAGCGCCTGGTCGCCGACCGGGGGGTCGCACTCCGCGACCTCGATTTCGCCACACTGGACGAGTTCTGGGAGGCGGCCAAGGCCGAGGAGCGCGCCGCAACGGAGGATCGCCAGGCATGAGCATCGGCAATCGAGGACCGGGCGTACGGGAGGATGGCCGCGGGCCGCTCGACCTGCGGCCGGTCACGCTGACCCTGTCCGTGCTCAAGTGGGCCGAGGGCTCGTGCCGGATCCGGGTCGGCGACACCGAGGTGCTGTGCGCGGCCACGATCGGCGATCGGGTGCCGCCGCACCTGCGCGGCAAAGGCAGCGGCTGGGTGACCGCGGAGTACTCGATGCTCCCACGGGCGACGGCCGAGCGGTCCGAGCGAGAGGCGGTCAAGGGCCGGCTCGGTGGGCGGACGCACGAGATCCAGCGCCTCATCGGGCGGTCCCTGCGCGGCGTCGTGGATCTCGCGAAGCTCGGGGAGCGGACGGTGACCGTCGACTGCGACGTCATCCAGGCCGATGGCGGCACCCGCTGTGCCTCGATCACCGGCGGCTACGTCGCGCTCGCCGCGGCCCTGATGATGTTCGGCATGGAGCGCCTCCTCATCGGCAAAGTCGCGGCGGTCTCGGTCGGCGTCGTCGCCGGGATTGCCCTGCTGGACCTCGACTACAGCGAGGACTCGCGGGCGGAGGTCGACTTCAACGTCGTCGGCACCGACGCGGGGACGTACGTCGAGCTGCAGGGAACTGCCGAGGGCCGGCCGTTCGATCGGCCGCGGGTCGAGGCGCTGCTCGATCTCGCCGATACCGGCCTGGCGCGGCTGTTCGAGGCGCAGGCGGCGGCGCTCGCGACCGTCCGGCGCTGACGAACGTCGTGTCCTCGACTCACGTTCGCAGATCCTCGAAATTGCCATTTGCTCATCAGGCGAGCCTTCGCCATGGAATCTCCGACAAATGTGTTCCGTGCCGCACGGTTGACACAAATCTGGGTGACCAGAGCGCCACTCCACGCACGACCAGGAGTCGTCGAGAACGGATCGGCGTGACGAACGCCCAAGGGGTGGGCATCTGACAAGAACTGCTTCCCGCCTCACCCTTGTCGTGGCGACCCGCTCGGCGCACAAGCTCCGCGAGCTCCGTGAGCTGCTCGACCTCCAGAATGCAGATCTCGTGTCCCTCGACGATCTCGGGGTCGCCGGCGAGCCTGTCGAGGACGGCCTGACGTTCGAGACGAACGCCCGGAT
>JBKKCW010000008.1:0-2867 GCA_046712485.1 Candidatus Limnocylindrales bacterium | reverse complement strand
CGTCCTTGCTCGGGTCGAGCTCGGGCTCCTGACTCAGGAACCCCACGGTGAAGCCCGGTGTGAGACGAGCTTCCCCGGTGAAGCCGTCATCGAGCCCGGCCATGATCCGCAGCAGGCTCGACTTGCCGGCGCCGTTCGGCCCGATGACGCCGATCTTGGCGCCCGGGTAGAACGACAGCGAGATGTTCTCGAGGACGGTCCGGTCAGGCGGGTAATGGCGGGCGAGCTTGTAGGTCGTGTAGATGAACTCGGCGGGCATAGGTCAAGAGTAGCCGCGCTCGATCTCGACGGGGCCGACCCAGCGAACCGGCTGGCCCGTAAGTCTCGCAATCCGGTCGTAGTCGCGATCGACATGAGCTATGGGATACCCGTGCCGCTCGGCGACCGCAGCAACGATCAGGTCGACGAGCCGGACGCTTCGCTGGTGGCCGGGTCCAGACTCGGCGAGCATGCGATGGACCGCCAGGGCGCGCTGCCAATCGTCCGTCGTCGTCGCAAGGATCCGAAGGGCCCGAAGGGTCTCATCGAATCTCGAGTACTCGGCGACGTTCCGAGCGCCATTGAGGTATTCGAGCAGGATCGGCTCGTTGATCGCCACCTCGTCGTTGGCGAGCGCGTCAGCGAGCGCTGCTGCGGCAGTCGCCTCGCGCGCAGCGAGGACGAGCGCGCTCGTATCCCAGAGCTCGATCACTCGGTGGGGCCGTCGTCGCCGTACGGGGCCGGCACCTCCGCGAACCGGTGAGCTCGCATCGCACCCAGATCCTCGAGGGTCAGCGCCGGGTGGAGGTCCAGGACACCCAAGCGCCGACGACTGCGGACCACCTCGGCGAGTGCGACGTGGACGGTTTCGGTCGCGGTGGTCGTGCCCAGCACGTCTCGGGCAGCGGCCACGAGGTCGCGGTCAAGATCAATCGTCGTATGCTTGCGCATCGATCGAGTATATGCAGATTCCAGTGGTGGTCAATGCAGCACAGCGACCAGATCTGCATATCCAGGACGGACGAAAGCACCTCGGGGACCCGACCACCCATGCGGCATGGCACCAAAGGTGCCGTCCGGCACGGCGTACCATCAGACCTGACGAATGTGAGCGTTTGAGACGTCGTGGACGCTCCACGGGGCGCTCAGTCGTCAAGGAGGGTGCCGTGGGCATCATCGCGTGGATCGTCGTGGGTGCGATTGCCGGGTTCCTGACCAACATGATCATGGGCGGCGGGCAAGGCGTCATCGCCACGATCATCCTGGGCATCGTCGGAGCGGTCGTCGGCGGCTGGCTGGCCGGCACCGTCCTGGGTGTCGCCGACGTGACGGGGATCAATGTCGAAAGCATCGTCGTTGCCGTGATCGGCGGCGTGGTGGTGGTCGCGCTGTATCGACTGCTCATGGGTCGACGCGCCGCCGTCTGAGGGCAGAGCGGCTGTCGTGACGGCCGCCCCGGACCCGGCGCGGGGCCCCCGACCGTGATCGTTCTCACCGTTGCGGAAAGAGAGTCGGAGGCTCCGTCATGATCAAGATCTGGAGCGAGCTGCCTGTAGCTCGAACGAAGGAACTTGTCGCGGACGTCGCGACCCTGATCTGGGTCGTGTTCTGGGGCGGCATCGTCTGGCAGTTGTTCCAGTTCCTGGCCGGGTTCGCCGAGGCGGGTCGTACGATCCGTGCCGGCGGGGACGGACTGATCCAGGGCGGCCGCGACCTCGGCGAGTCGTTGGCCGGGCTGCCGCTGGTGGGATCGCAGGTCCGGGACATCGCGCGCGACGCGATTGGCGGTGCGGGGCGGCCGCTGTCGGACTTTGGCGCCGAGCTCGAGCAGTTCATCTTCGTCGTCGCCGTCGTACTTGCCCTGCTGCTGGCGCTCGTGACGCTGGGTCCATGGCTCACTCGGTATCTGCCGTGGCGGTGGGAGCGGTTTCGACGGATACGGGCCGCTCACCGGGCCATCCGCACGGCTCCGCGCGGCGGCCAGGACGCCGTTGAGCGAACGCTTGCTATGCGCGCGGTCACGCGGCTGGACTACCCGACACTCCTCGAGTTCACGCCCGATCCCCTCGGTGACTGGGTGAGCGGCCGCCACGATCGACTTGCGCGCGCGGAACTCGCCAGCGTCGGACTTCGGCCCTGACGTTGACAGGATCGAGTCCCCGCGCATGCTACGACCATGCCCATCAACCCAAAGCTCGTCCGCGTCTACAAGCTGACCGACCCGATCGAGGCGCGTCCGAAGGGTGCCTGGGTCTTCCAGTACCACGGCGAGTCGTTCATCACTGACCCTGGCGGCGGCAGCCCCGAGTCGTTCGCGTGGAGCGACCAGCCGCACGAAGTCGTCGGGTTCGAAGTCAAGACGCGCGAGGAGATCGCCGGCCAGCTGCGGATCAATCCGGCCAAGCTCGGCCTCGTCAAAGCCGGCGACAAGACGTTCCCGCCGCCGATCCTCGAATTCCGCGACGGCCCGATCTGGTCCACCGAGGCGATCGAGGCCTGGGCACCGACCCGACGACCCGATCCTGCGCGCGAACGGGGCGTCCCCAGCCGCTGACGCTGTCCGCATCCCGGCCACGCGCCATCCCGGCCACGCGCCCTCCCGGGCACGGGCCACCACAGGCCACGGGCCACGGGCCACCACAGGCCACGCGCCATCCTGGGCATGCGCGCCATCCCGGCCGGCCTGATGCATTCGAGCTGCATCAGCCGGGGAGCGTCGTCTCAGCGAGCGAGCTCGAATCCGGGGCACAATCGGGCACACGGCCCTTGCGGTACGGTAGTCGCACGCACCGCGGTTCCCAAGCGAAGGAGAACGAATCATGGCTGTCGCACGTGTCACGGAGATCAGCTCCACGTCGACCAAGAGTTTCGACGATGCCATCCAGCAG
>JBKKCW010000007.1:0-4823 GCA_046712485.1 Candidatus Limnocylindrales bacterium | reverse complement strand
AGGGAGACATGCGCGGGCCGGTCGGACGAGGTTTCGCCTCGACGACCGGCCCACATCCGTCCCGCTGACCCGGCGAGCCTTCGAGGAGCAACGCACCGTATGGCCGAGAGCAGCACCGGAATGCCGTCCGCACCGCCAGCGGCTCCCCCGACCGCACCGCCCGCGGCCACCGGATCGGCAGTCGAGCGTTGGTCCGGTCGCGCCCGGGCCGCGGGCATTCGGATCGGCGGACTGCTGATCGCGATCCTGATCGTGATCATCGTGTTCACGTTCCTGAGCAAGCCGAACACGTTCCTCACGGTCACGAACTTCCTCGGCGTCACGCGGTCGATGAGCACGATCGCGATCGTTGGGCTCGGGCTGACGCTCGTGATCGTCGTCGGCGAGATCGACCTCTCATTCGGTTACATGTATGGGCTGGCCTCGATCCTGATCGGGGTGTCCTGGATCGTCTGGGGTTGGCCGATCTATCTTGCGATCCCGCTCGCGTTCGTCGCGGCTGTGGCGGTTGGTGCGATCAACGCCCTTCTGGTGACGGTGCTCAAGATCCCCTCCTTCATCGTCACGCTGGGGACCGGCCAGCTCGTCTTTGGCACGACACTGCTCGTCTCGAACACGGCGACCCTGAACCCCGCCTATCCGCCGCCAGGCAAGGTGGTCCCGCCGAGCGAGGTCGACTGGTTCTTCGGTCTGTCGAACCAGGACCTCCCCCTGGGCATCCCCATGCAGGCGATCTGGATGGCCGTGGTCGCGGTGATCATCGGGTTCGTCCTCAGCCGGTCGCTGTTCGGCTTCCGGCTCAAGGCGATCGGTGGCAACCCGATGGCCGCGGAGCTCGCTCGCCTGCCGATCGTCAAGTACAAGTTCGCCGCGTTCATCCTCTGCTCGCTGCTCGCGTCGCTCGCGGCCATGCTCGACTTCGCGTTCATCGGGTCGGTCCAGCCGAACGCCGGCGTCGGTCTCCTGTTCCCGGTCTTCGCAGCGGTGATCATCGGTGGGGCCAGTCTGTCGGGCGGGCGCGGCACGGCGATCGGCACGCTCAGCGGCGCATTGCTGATCGCCATCATCGCGAACGGCCTCGCGCTGCTCTCCGCAGGTTCGTACCTGAGCAACTTCGTCTCCGGCGCCGTCACGATCGCCGCTGTCGTCCTCGACCGATTCACGCACAGCCTCCGCAGATGAGCAGCGTCGGGACCGACGCGCCGCCCCTCACCGGCACGACGGTGGAGCGAGGCCTGCGAATTCGCAGCCTGCGCAAGTGGTACGGCGACACGCGCGCGCTCGACGGCCTGACCCTCGAGGCGCGGCCGGGCGAGATCCTCGGAGTCGCCGGTCCAAACGGCGCGGGCAAGAGCACGCTGATCAAGATCCTGGCCGGCGAGACGCGCGCGGATGACGGCGAGATCGAGCTGGACGGTCGGCCGTGGGACACGGCGGCCGATCGCGATCGCGTCGCGGTCGTCCACCAGGAGCCGCAGCTGTTCCCCAACCTGTCGGTGGGCGAGAACGTCATGGTCGGGCGGGAGGGAACGCGGGCGCTGGTGCGCCGGCTCGACGCGCAGGAGCGCTCCCTGATGGCCGACCTCGCGATCCTCGATTACGCTGACCAAGCGGTCGAGACCGTACCGCTCGCCATCCAGCAACGCGTCGAGATCGGGCGAGCACTCGCTCGCGACGCCCCGGTCTTCCTGTTCGACGAGCCAAACTCCGCGCTGACCCAGGAAGAATCCACCGACCTGTTCCGGCGGATGCACCTGCTCGCCGATGCCGGGAAGGTTGTCGTCCTCGTGTCGCATCGGATCGCCGAACTTGCCAGACACGCCGACCGTGTGGCCCTGATCCTCGACGGGGTATCCACGACCGTCCTCGAGGGTGAGGCGCTCAACCAGGAGGGTATCGCGGCTGGACTTGTGACCGGCCAGGCGGTTCGCGAGGCCGATGAGCAGATCGCGGTCCGGGTCGGCGAGCACGCCGGAACGGCACTCCGCCTGTCGAGCTGGACCCACGCCGCAGGCGAGTTCGATGCGATGGAGCTCAATGTCCGTGCCGGCGAGATCGTCGCCATCGTCGGGGTGGAAGGATCGGGCGCTCGAGAGCTCGTTCGATCGATCGCCGGCTTCGAACGCGGGACCGGAGAGATCGAGATCTTGGGTCGACGTGGCGGGCCGGCGGTTGCCTCCGGAACCAGCCTCGTGTCCGCCGACAGGCAGATGAGCCTGTTCAGCAACCTGTCGATCGGCGACAACATGGTCTCCCGCCTGAGTGGGGAGATCACCCGCCGCGGCTTCGCCCTTCGGCGTGGCCGGATGTACACGATCGCGCGAGCCCTGCAGGAGCGGTTCCGGGTCAAGGCCGCCTCGGTCCACCTGCCGATCCGCTCGCTGTCGGGTGGCAATCAGCAGAAGGTGGCTATCGCCGCGGCGATCGTGAAGCGCCCCGAAGTGCTCGTGCTGGAGGAACCGACTCGCGGCGTGGATGTGGGTTCGAAGCGCGAGATCTACCGTCTGATGCGCGAATACGCGAGCGACCGCCACGCGGTGATCATTTACTGCACCGAGGTACCCGAGGTCTTCGAGGCCGCCGACATCGCCTACGTGGTATCCGATGGGCGGCTGTCGGATCCGCTCATTGTCAGGAACTACCCGGACGTCGAAACCCTCGCTCTGGCCGTGACCCGATTGGAGCGGCACGGTGCTGTGCGGCCTGCCGCGCCCGACGCCGAGCCGGCGCCGGCCTGATCGCGTCAGATCGGTGAGCGACCGCCCGATCCGCGCTGCCCTGGTCGGCTTTGGAACCACGAACCAGGCCGTGCTCGAGCTCGCATTGACGCGCCCGTGGCTTGAGGTCGTGGCGATCGTCGTCCGCTCGCCGGAGCGGGACGGAGAACCCGCGTCGCGGCGGGTCGCGGGTGCCCCGGCCAACTTGCGCTGCTCGATCGACCTCGACGAGACGTTGCGGGCAACCCGACCGGACGTTGCGATCCTCGCCACGTCAACCCACCTGGTCGACGTCCTTCCGGTTCTGACCCGAATTGCATCGACGCGGACGCCCATCGTCTGCACGGCAGAGGACCTTGCCTACATCCGGGCCGAAGATTCACCGGAGGCGTCGAGCATCATCGACCTCGCGACGACCCACCGTATCCCGATCGTCGCGACTGGCGCGAACCCCGGGTTCGTGCTCGACCTGTGGCCGCTCACCCTGTCGGGTCTTGCCTGGGACGTCCGGCGGCTGCGAGCTCGACGGGTCGTCGACGTCAGCGTCTTCGGCCCACGGGTCCGGGCATCGCTGGGGATCAATCTCGAGCCGGAGCTGTTCCGGGCGGGCATTGCGGACGGATCCGTCATTGGTCATGCGGGGTTCCCGGAGAGCCTGCGCATCCTCGCCACGGCCATGGGACGCGAGCTCGATCGGGTCGAGGTCGTCTCCGAACCGATCCTGGCGGACCGGGCGCTGCAGCTGCCCGATGGGTCCGTGGTCGCCGCCGGGCGGACGGCGGGGGCGAACCAGCTGGCCACCGGCTGGTTCGCCGGCGAGCCGTGGCTGGAGATCTCGATGGCGCTGCATGTCGACCCATCGGCCGCGGGTCTGGCACCGACCGACGAGATCCAGCTTGACGGTCGACATTCCCTCCATGTCCGCGTGGAACCTGGTTGCCGGGCCCTCCTGTCCAGTGCTGCCATGATTGTCAACGGACTGCCGCGAGCGATCGCCGCTCCGCCGGGCGTGCACCGCCCGGGCGACCTGCCACCGGTTGCTCCATGGCTCGGCGATCGCCCGCCGGCGTGGGTGCCCCTGCGGGACTGAACGGCCCGAGAGCGCAGCCTCGGAGCTGGCCGGCGGAACCGTCCCCTAACGGTCGACGCGGTGCTGCGCGATGAAGGACTCGTCCAGGACCCAACCCAGACCCGGCCGTTCGGGGAGCTGGAACTGTCCGTCGACGAGGGCGGGACGGTTCTCGATCATCTGCCAAAAAATCGGATCGCGGACGGGCGAGAAGGCCTCGACGTACGTGCCATGCGGTTGCGAGGCCAAGAGGTGCGAGGCGATCTGGGCTTCCTCGTGATGACCGAGCTGGACGTCGAACGAGGCGGCCAGAGCGGCGATCCTCCGCCATTCCGAGGGCCCGCCGCCCCATGACGCGTCGAAGTTGCAGACATCGATCGCGCCAGCGGCCATCATCTCGCGCATCCCAACGCGGCTGATCTCGCTCTGCCCGGCCGCCACGTCCACGTTGCCGCGCATCCGAATGTCGCGCAGGCCACGAAAGTCGGCGTGCCAGCGGGTCGGCTCCTCGAACCAGCGGATCACCGTCCCTTCGGCGCGGACGGCGGCGAGGAATTCCAGCGCCTCGGGCACCGTGTAGCCCTGGTTGGCGTCCACGACGAACAGGAAGTCGTCGCCTGCGTGGCGTCGGGCTCGCGCCAACCGCGCCGCGTCCACGTTAGGCGGCTCGGCGCCGATCTTAAACTTCATCCCTACCATGCCGTGCTCGTGCTGGAAGAAGTCGATCTCGCGTTCGATCTCCTGGCCCTTGGCGCTGTCGTCGTCGGGGATGTAGTAGCCGCCGATGCCGATCATCGGGATCCGGTCGCGATAGCCGCCCCACAAGCGCCATAGCGGTTGGCCCAGCGCCTTGCCGACCGCGTCCCAGACAGCGCTGTCGATTCAGGCCATCGCCTGCATAGTGTACCAGCGCGGGCGTAGTAGATCGAACGTGGCCGGGAGCATCGCTACCCAGACCCGTTCGGTCGCAAGCGCGTCCAGGCCGAACACCCCGGGCACGAGATCCTCGTGGAGGATGGACAGGATCTCGGCCTGGA
>JBKKCW010000006.1:0-2726 GCA_046712485.1 Candidatus Limnocylindrales bacterium | reverse complement strand
CCGACGAGCAGGCTCAGGTCGCCGACCGAAAGCTCGCCCGAGGCGAGCGATTCGAGCACGCAGAGTCGCTTTGGGTCCGCCAGCGCGCGCCCGACCGCCGCGTACCGCTGCCGTTCGGGTTCGGCCGACACCGTTGGCCGCTCGGTCACCTGATCCAACATCCTGGACACGATATCACTGCTTGCGCAAACATGCAAGTCAGTACCAACCTGGGGGTGAACCGCGTGCCATACTCGGGTCCGTGCCCGATACCGCCGAACACATCGTTCCCCTGGCGGAGATCGTGGCGGCGCATGAGCGGATCGCCGGCCAGGTGCGCCGCACGGCGCTCATGACGTCATCGACCGCGGCGTCCTGGATCGAGGTAGCCACCGGAGCCAAGGTTGCCGACGGCCTGCTCTATCTCAAGCCGGAACACATCCAGAAGACCGGCTCGTTCAAGCCGCGCGGCATGACCAACCGCCTCGCGACGTTGCCCGACTCGGAGCGCACGAACGGCGTCATCACCCTGTCGGCCGGGAATGCCGGACAGGCCTACGCCTGGGCCGGACGATCGGCCGGCGTCAAGGTCACGGTCGTCATGCCATTGGGCGCCGTTCGGGGCAAGGTGGAGGCCTGCCGCGGGTATGGCGCGAGGGTCGTCCTTCACGGCGCCCACGTCGGCGAGACATTTGCCGAGATGGAGCGGATCCGCGACGCCGAGAGCCTGCGGTTCGTCCACCCGTTTGACGACCCCGCTGTCATCGCCGGCCACGGCTCGATCGGTCTCGAGTTGCTCGAGGATCTCCCGGACCTCGACGTCGTCGTCGTGGGGGTGGGCGGTGGCGGCCTGATCTCGGGTGTCGCCGCCGCGGTCAAGGAGCTGCGACCGGCGATCCGCGTCTACGGCGTCGAGCCCACCCGATCGAACGCACTGAGCCTCGCCATGGAGCGCAACGAGGTCGTTAGGATCCAGCCGGAGAGCGTTGCCGATGGGCTTGGCGCTCCGTTTGCCGGCGTATGGACGTTGGCCATGGGAGCGCGCTACCTCGACGACGTCATCCTGCTCGACGATCCGACCATCCTTGCTGGCTTGCGCTTCGCGATCGAGCGTCTCATGCAGGTCGTCGAACCGGCCGGAGCCGCCGCCCTTGCCGCCGTCCTGGCTGGCCGCGTACCGATCAACGACGGGGACCGCGTCGCGGTCGTGCTGTCGGGCGGCAACGTCGAAGTGGACCGGATCGGTGCTTTGCTGGCCGAGGCGGGCACGCTACCCGGCGCCGGCTGAACGCGGTCCTCGCCGGGCCTGTCAGTCGATCCCGAGCTCCTCGAGCCGTGCATCGTCGATGCCGAGGTGATGGGCAAGCTCGTGGACGACCGTTGTCCAGACCTCGTCGGCAAGGTCGTCCGGGTCCGCGAAATCGGCCTCCAGCGGCAGGCGGAACAGGATGATTCGGTTCGGGATCGGGGCCCAGTCGGCGCCCCATTCCGTGCGGGGAACACCTTCGTACAGGCCGTAGAGCGAGTCGTCATCCTTGATGTCGTTCTCGCGGCGCTGCTCGGGTGTTGGTTCGTCGTCGATGACGATGGCGACCTCATCGAGCGCACGTGCGAATGGCTCGGGAATAGCGGCAAGCGCGACCGCGACGAGCGACTCGAACGGTCTGTGGCGGCTGGCTCGAGGTCGGGCGCCAGCGCTGCGGGCGCCGCGGCGGCGCTTGGCCATGGCGACCGTATCCTACAGAGCGATGACGACCGAACTGCGGCCCGATCCCGCGGCGGAGCCGGCTGGGTTCGTCGTCGAGGTCGCGCCGGGAGATCGGATCCACTTCCTCGATTGGGGTGGCTTCGAGGAGCCTGGTGTCTTGTTGATCCACGGGTTGTCGACGACGGCGTGGTCGTGGGCGCCGGTCGCCCGCCGCCTCCGATCCGTCCGGCGCGTCATTGCCATGGACGTGCGCGGTCACGGTCTCTCGGACGCACCGACGGACGGCTATGACCGTGCCGGGTTCACGTCCGATGTCGTCGCCGTGGCCGAGGGTTGTGGGTTGCTGGCGGACCCGGGTAGCCGCGCCGTTCTCGCGGGCCACGGGTTCGGCGCGATCGTCGCGGCCTGGGCGGCCGCGACTTTGGGTGACCGCTGTGCCGGGCTCGCCCTCGTGGACGGTGGCTGGGAGTCGATCGAAGCCTCGAGCGGGATGGATATCGACGAGTTCCTGCGCGACCTCGACGAGCCACCCGAAGTGATGCGTTCGATGACCGACTTCCTCGCGGATCGCGCGGGGTTCGACCCACCCACCTGGGACGCTGATCAGGAGCGCGCCGCACGGGCAACGGTCGTCGAGACCCATGCCGGCAAGGTGGTTCCAGCCACGCGTCCCCACGCGCTCGAAGCCTGCGTTCGGGCGATGTTCGACTACGACCCCACAGATACGCTGGTGCAGGTGTCCGCGCCCATCGTCGTGCTCCGGGCCGGCGGCGACGACGGTGGTATCCGTGCTCGGGCGCTCTCCGCCGTCTCGGCTCTTCGCACCGATACCGGCCGCGAGCCCATTCGCGTCGAGACATTCGAACGGAACGGGCACAACCTGATGCGCTACCGTCCTGCCGCGGTCAGCGCGGCGATCCTGTCGATCGCCCGCCCGTCCCGATAGAGGCGCTCGCATGCAGGTCGTCTACACGCCAGTCCATCTGGCTCACGACATCACGCTCGAGACGTTCATGGGCGTGCCGATCCCGGCCAACGA
>JBKKCW010000005.1:0-11753 GCA_046712485.1 Candidatus Limnocylindrales bacterium | reverse complement strand
ATCCCTACGGGGCGAGGCGCTGCCATGCAGGGAGGCTCGTTGTCGCCCACGGAGCGGCCGCGGCACGACCGGTCATTGGGTCCACGAGGACCTGGACAAGTGGGCGCCCGTCGGCCCCAGGAAGGACTCCGAGGATCAATGAATCGTCGGGCGCCCATTCCCATTCCGGACAACACACGGGCTCCGCGATGTCCGAGTAGTCGATCTCGACGCCCGGACCGCTCCCGTCGACCGGGACGATTGCGGCGACCGCCTCGCCATAGGCGCCCGTGTAACCTCTGATGGCAATCAGTCGGCTCCCATCGTTTGACCAGCCCCGAAACGCCTGCCAGACGGCACCGGGCGGGAGCGGAAGCAGACGATCTCCGGTCCCATCGGCTTCGACGACGTGGATCTGGGCAGTCATTCCACCTGACTCCAAGTACTCGATGTACGCAAGGCGCGACCCGTCGGGTGCCCATCTGGGCGTCTCGCGGAGCAGGCCATCTGACGGCGGGACGATCGTTCGGACCGCCCCAGTTCCTGGATCCACGGCGTGCAGGCTGACCTTGCGGTCCGCAAACAGGATCTCTGTGCCGTCTGGTGGCCGCCATGACGGCCCTGAATCGCCGGCTGCGACGAACGATGTTCGCTCCAGCGTTCGCGCGCCACTGCCGTCAGAGCGGACCAGCATGATCTTGGGCAGCGACCCGGCCCCTGGCTCCACGGCGGTCAGGCCGATCTGGGACCCATCCGGCGAGAAACCGAACAAGCCGGTGATCACGAGTGGCTCCGGGGTGACGACTCGAGCGCCAGCTCCGTTCGCCTGCGCGACATAGACCTGGCTCGGCCCGCTATTGCCCTCCGAGTATCGAAGGAACGCGAACCGCGTCCCATCGCGCGACCAATGGGGTTCCCTGTCCACCTCCGGTCCGAACACCACCGCCGTCGAGACACCGGTTTGCGGATCGACGGTGTAGATGTCGCCATCCTGGGCATAGGCGACAAGGCCGGCGCGCGCGAGGCCGAATGGTGCGGGCACCCGGGGTCGCGACCCGCCAACGAGGGCGGCCACGATCGCCAGGGTGATCGCTGCCAGCACCACCGTAAGTCCGATCGTCCGCAAGGAGATCCGCCTTGGCAGCACCAACTGACGAAGATCGTCGGCGAATGGCAGCCACGTGCCGAGGAACGACCACGCCGGCCGCTGGTGGATGCCGGCCGTTCGCTGCAGAACCTCATCGCGATAGGGGGGCATCGGACCCATCAGGAGGTCCTCCAGAATGATGGGCAGTTCCTGTTCGAAGCGGCGGTCGGAGGTCATGCCGGCTGCCCTCCCGAAACCACGGCCGTGGCCTGATAGGCGTCGACCTGCGCTCCTGTCCGCATCGCGGTCAGCGCGTAGTGCAACCGCGATTTGGCCGTTCCGTATGGGATGCCGAGAGCAGCGGCCACCTCGGGCAGCGGCATTCCCAGCAGGTAGTGAAGCGCCACGACGGCGCGGTGACCGGGCTCGAGGCGCTTGAGTGCCGCGTCAACGAGCTCGCGCGTGGCGAACGTATTCGAATGGTCGGGCGCGTGGATCGAGTCGATCGGAGACAGCTCGACCTCGATTGGACGTCGACGTTGGTGCCGCAGGAGGTCGAGACAAGCATTGACTGTCAGCCGATGCAGCCAGGCGTCGAAGCGGTCTGGATCCCGAAGTCCTGGGAGATCTCGCCAGGCGCGGATGAGGCCGTCCTGGACCGCGTCCTGGGCGAGATCGGGGTCGCGCAGGATCAGGCGTGCGGCCGCGTCAAGCCGTCGGAGGGCGCCATCGACGAGCTCGGCAAACGCGGCATGATCGCCACGCTTGGCCCGCTCGATGAGCGCTCGTTGATCCACGATCGCCTCGCCTTCGGCCCGACCTGCAGGTGGGGCTCAACAGGGTACGGCGTATGGATCGTCACAAACGTTCATCTGCATTGAGGATCGTCAAGCGCAATCAGGGTGCCAGGCGTTGCCAGGATGGATTGCTGACGCTGCTCCAGGGAACGGTCCTCGAGGCTCCCGTGACCGGATCCAGGAGCACCTGGTCGAGCGGCTGCTCAGCTGCGTCGGAGGGCGTTCCCAGGATGAAGGTGTCGTCCGGCGCCCACTCCCACGCCGAGCAGCAGCGCGTGGTGATCGCGCCGGAGTGGTCGAACTCGACGCCGAAGCCGTTCCCGTCGGCTGGCGTTGCCACGGCAACGGAACCATCTGTCCCGCCCGTGTAGCCTCGGATGGCGAGCAGGCGGGTGCCGTCGTTCGACCAGGTCATCGCCGCTTGCCATACGGCGCCCGGGGGTAGGGGCAGGACGCGGTCCCCCGTCCCGTCCGCCGCGATGATGTGGGTCTGGGCCGTGAGGCTGCCCGAATCGACCCATTCCACGTAGGCGATCTGCGACCCGTCCGGCGACCACCTGGCGTTCGCGCGGTTGCGGCCCGGGTCATGCTCCAGGATCGTGCGGATCTCACCGGTGACGGCGTCGAAGGCGTAGATGCCGCCAAAGCCGTTCGTGAAGTCGCCGCGGTCCATGAACAGGATCTCGTGCCCGTCCGGCGGTCGCCAGGCACCATGGGTGGCTGGTCCGGGCAGGTCGAGCTGACGGATGGCGCTCCCATCGGTTGCCGCGACGAGGATGCCGGGGGCGCCGTCGGGCCACGCGGAGATCAACAGTTGACTGCCGTCGGGCGAGAACACGTAGGACTCGATCCCAGGCAACGCTTCGGGCGTGACGAGGATCGGCTGGGTGCCGTCGGCTCCCGCGACGAACAGGATGCCCGGGCCGCGGTCTCCTTCGGTTTTCCGCTCGAAGGCGATCCGCGTGCCGTCCAGCGACCAGCGGGGGTTCAGATCGGTCGTGGGACCGCTGATGATCGCCGTCGAGGTGCCCGTGGCTGGATCTGTGACGAAGATGTCGCCGTTGCGTTCGTACGTGACGTGACCGTTCCGGGCGAGACCGAACGGAGCCGGCGGGTTCGGGCGAGTGCCGACGGCGATTGCCGCGAGCATCGCAACCAGGAGTGCGAGGAGAACGAAGCCCAGCCCGATCGAGCGAGCGCCACGGCATCGGTGGTGCAGCGACGGGCTGACGTACGACGTCAAGCATTGGGATCCACCTTTCGAGGAATGACCAGGCCGGCCGCTGGCTCGTGTGAGCGGTCTGCCAGAGAAGGTCGTCGAGATAGTCGGGAGTCCGCGGCTCCGCGAGCTCGGTCATGAGCGCCGGGAGCTGCCGCTCGAAGCGATCAGTCGGCATCATGCGAACTGCCCTCCGGGGACGGTTGCCGGGACACGCTCATCGGCCGTGATCGTGATCCGCATGGCGGCGAGCGATCGGTGCAGACGAGACTTGGCGGTCCCGAGCGGGATGCCCAGGGAGTCCGCCACGTCCGGCAGCGGCATCCCCAGGAAGTAGTGCAGGACGACGACCGCGCGCCACCCGACATCGAGGCGCCTGAGCGCCATGTCGAGCAGCTCGCGATCGGCGATGACGGATGCGATGTCGCCGATCGCCGGGCCATCGATGGGGGTCAGCTCGACCTCCATCGGACGGCGGCGGCGGCGGCGCATCACATCGATGCAGGAATGGACAACGAGTCGATGAAGCCAGGCATCGAACCGATCCGGATCGCGCAACCCGGGCAGATTCCGCCAGGCTCGGATGAACCCCTCCTGCACCGCGTCGCGCGCGAGCTCCGGGTCGCGGAGGATCAGCCGGGCTGCCGCGTCCAGCCGGGCGATGGCCGCGCCGACGAGCAAGGCAAAGGCGTCATGATCGCCCTGCTTCGCCCGATCGACGAGGTCTCGCTGGTCCACGGTTGCCTCAGCTGCGGCACGACCGCTTGGTTGTGCTCAGATGGTATGGCGTCCAACGCGGGGGAATCGTTCCCGAGCCAGCACCTATCGTTGTCCGGTGACGCAACAAGGTCCGATCCGTCGCCTGGCCACGCGCTGGATCCCGCCGCTGCTCCTTGACGCGGTCGACTTTCGTCGCCTCTGGTTCGGGCAGACGATCTCTGTCTTTGGCGACCAGATCACGCTGCTCGGACTGCCACTTGTTGCCGTGCTTGTGCTCGGGGCCGATGCGACGGAGATGGGCTACCTGACTGCGGCCGGGCTCTTCCCGCACCTGCTGTTCTCGCTGCCAGCCGGGGTCTGGCTCGATCGCATCCAGCGCCGCCGTCGACTGATGATCGCGGCCGACCTCGGCCGGGCAGCCCTCGTCGCCAGCATTCCGATCGCGTTTGTGCTGGATGCGCTGACCATCCTCCAGCTGTATGTGGTCGGGTTCCTGGCCGGCTCGCTGGCGGTGATGTTCGATCTGTCGTGGAACACCGTGTTCGTGGCCGTCACCAAACGGGAGCGCTACGTCGAGGCGATGGCGCTGCTCAACGGCAGCCGATCGCTGGCGTATGTCGGCGGCCCCACGATCGGGGGCGGCCTCGTCCAGGTCCTCGGAGCGCCCATGGCGATGCTGGCCGACGCAGCGTCCTATCTCGGCTCGGTGCTGTTCCTCCGTCGCATCGACGCGCCCGAGCCGCCGATCGAGCATGAAGCGAACACCCTCCGCGAGCGCCTCTTCTCCGGTCTTTCCTTCATCCTCCGGGACCCGATCATGCGACCGACGCTGATCGCCATCGCGACGATCAACCTGTTCAACCTCGCCTTCTCCGCGCTCTTCATCCTGTACGCAACCGTGAACCTCGGGGTCGACCCGGGCGCGCTTGGTCTGGCGCTCGGGTCGGGCGCTGTCGCCGGCGTCGTCGGTGCGGTGATCGCGACCCGGATCGGTCGGCGGATCGGTCTCGGCCCTGCCTACGCGCTCGGTTGTCTCCTGTTCCCGGTGCCCCTCATCCTGATCCCGATAGCGGAGGCGGGCATGCCGCTGCCGGTCATCCTCGGTCTGTTGTTCGCCTCGGAGTTCGGGGCGGGGCTCGGCGTGATGATCCTGGACATCAATGTGGGCGCGATCATCTCCGCCCGTACGCCGGATCGGATCCGGGCAAGCGCGGGGGGTGCGTTCCGGTTCATCAACTACGGGATCCGTCCGATCGGCGCGCTCCTTGGCGGCACGCTTGGCGCCGCGATCGGCGTTCGGGAGACGCTGTTCGTGGTCACGATCGCCGCGGCCTCAGGGGTCCTGTGGCTCGTTGGCTCTCCCGTGCTTCGACTGCGGGACCTGCCGGACGCGGCAGAGTAGCCATCATTCCCAGCGGAACGTCCGTACGGTCAGGACTGCCACGCCGATCCCCCACGCCGCAAGGATCGCCATGTCCGCGAGCGGGTCGCCCACACCGCCGAGCGCGATCCGGAAGCCGTCCGCGAGGGCTGCGCCAGGGAACCAGCCGGCAATCGTCGCGAGCGGCCCGGGGAGTCGGTCGACCGGAACCACGACGCCGCCGAGGAGCATCGTCGTCAGGAACAGCCCATTCGCCAGCGCGAGGGTCATCTCCGCGCGCAGCGCACCGGCGAGCAGCAGACCAAGGCCCGCGAAGGCTGACGTCCCCAGCAGCAGGAAGACCAGAAATGATGGTGGCGAGGCGCCGGGTGCCGGCCGCCAACCAAGGGCGAGCCATGCGAGTCCGAGCAGCATCCCGACCTGCACGAGCTCGATCAGCAGGACCGCCAAGAGCTTTGCCGCCATCAGGTTGCCACGGGTCAGCGGTGAACCGCCAAGGCGCTTGAGGACGCCGTAACTCCGCTCGTAGGCCGTCGCGATCCCAAGGTTGACGAGACCTGTCGAGATGACCGCGAGCGCCAGGGCGCCGGGAAGAAGGGAGTCGACCGCCGGTCCCGGGCCGGTCGCCACCACGTCCACGGATGCGAAGAACAGGAGCACCGCCGCCGGGACCAGGATCGTCACGAGGACGTTCTCGCCGCGCCGCGCCGTCAGGCGCAGCTCCATCGCGGTCTGCGCGATCGTGGCCGCGATGGGCGAGGCTGGCTGGCTCACGAGTCCGGCTGCACGCGATCCGGACCATCCAGGGCAGCCGGGCCACCTCCCGGCGCCGCGCCGACGAGCTCGAGGTAGGCGTCCTCCAGCGTGGCGCCCGTCGTCCGCAGCTCCGTGATGAGCCGATCGTTTGTCACGCACCAATCGGCGATGCCGGCGACGAGCCGGGCATCAGGAGCGACGCCCTCGGCCGTGTGTTGGCGGCCGTCCGGTTCGGCGACGACCGTCAGGCCCGGCCGCGTCGCGGCAAGCCGGCGCTGGAGGTTCTCGATCTCGCCCGGCCCAAGCGGTCGGTCCAGGGTGAAGCGCAGCCGCGGCCGTACCGCCGCGGCCAGAGCGGCCGGCGTGCCAGCGGCGAGGATCCGCCCATCGCAGACGATGCAGACACGATCGGCAAGCCGTGCGACGTCGCCGAGGTCATGGCTCGTCATCAGGATCGCGATGCCCGCGGCCCGCTGATCGGCCACGATCGCACGCGCCACCGCACGCGCCTCCGGGTCCATGCCGGCCGTCGGCTCGTCGAGCACGAGCACCTCGGGTCGACCGATGAGCGCGAGGCAGAGCCCGAGCCGCTGGCGCTCCCCGCCAGACAGTCGTCGGTAGGGCGTGCGGGCGACCGCCCCCAGGCCCACCTGCTCGAGCAGTTCGTCCACGGGTCGCGCGTCGGCGTGGAAGGCGGCGTACTGCGCGAGCGTCTCCCGGGGCCTCGCCCGTGGATCCACACCGCCGCCCTGGAGCATGATGCCGATGCGGGCCCGCAGCCAGGGTCCGCCGGACACCGGGTCCTCGCCGAGTACCCGGACCGTCCCGCCGTCGGGCCGGCGGTAGCCTTCGATGATCTCGACGGTCGTCGTCTTGCCGGCGCCGTTCGGGCCCAGCAGCGCCACAAGCTCGCCAGCCGCCACGGTCAACGAGAGCCCGTCGAGTACCGTTCGTCCACCGTACCGCTTGGACAGCCGCTCGACGACGACCGCCGGGGTGGCCGTCACGGGGCCGAGCCGACCGTCACGGTGCGATACGCGCGTACTGCCGTTCGAAGTCCGCGTCGGTCAGCTCGCCGATCTGGATCGAGCGGATGACCCCGGCCCCGTCCACGAAATACGTCTGCGGGCGAGCGGCAACCCGGTAGGCTGTCTTGATCGAGCGGTCGGGGTCGATCACCGTCGGCCATGCGCCGCCGTACTCGGCCACGAAGGTCCGGGCGGGTTCGGGCGGGTCATCGGTCAGGACGCCGACGATGAACAGCCCGCCGCCCGCATGCTCGGCGAGCTTTGCCGCGAGCAACGGGAATTCGTCGCGGCAGGGGACGCAGGAGGGTCCCCAGAAGTTGACGATGACGGGCCGACCGCGCAGCGCAGCGAGGTCGAAGGCGGCGCCGTCCAGCGTCGTCGCGGCGATCTGCGGCGCCGGGTCCCCAACGGCGGCGCGCGGCCCACTCGTGGGCGACCGGACGATCAGGAGGACGGCGAGGGTGGTCAACACCGCGACGAGCAGCGCGAGCAGGATCGGGCGTCGCGGCATTCGGCGGGCCCGGGCTACTGGAGCGTGGCGGTCCCGGTCATGTTCGGATGAACGGAACAGATGAAGGTGTACTGGCCAGCCGGCAGAGCCGGGACGTCGTAGACCCGGGTCTCGACGCCGTTGAAGATGTCACCGGTCCACGCGTCGGCGCCGCTGGCGTCGCTGAGCGCGACGTTGTGCGGCACACCGGCATCGTTGTTGACGAGGGCGAGCGTGAATTGCCTGTCGGCGGGCCCTGCCCAGCTCGTCTGGACGAAGGCGACGCCGGTGGCTTCGACCGTCACGTCCGCGGTCGGCGGCGGGCCGCCTGGCTCGCCAGACGCCCGCGCCTCGCCGGAAGGGCCACCTGGGGACGCTCCGGCGGGTGGCTCAGCGGAGGCTGGCGGACCGGCGGACCCGTCTGGCCCGCCGCCGCTCGCCGAGCCGGTGAGGACGCCCGACTGCAGCACCGTCGCGACAACGACGAGCACGGCCAGCGTGGTCAGGAGTCGCGCCGGGGTTCGCGGCGCCGGCAGGCTCTCGAGATGGCCCGTCCGATCGGCCTCGACCGCCTTGGCATATTCGCCGCGGGCATCGGACAGCCATCCCACCAGCCCCAGCACGAGGCCGATCACGCCGACCAGGAGCAGCAGGCCTCCAAAGACGAGACCCAGGAACAGCAGACCCGTCCCCAGTGCGGCCAGGATGGGCCGGAACGATGGCCCTGGCATGTGGATGCCGGGCGGTGGGGCCGCGTCGTCGCGCGACGGCACGATTGTCCGGGTCGACCGGATGTCGCGGTCGTAGAGGCGCAACCCTTCCGCGAGCCAGTAGAGCAGCGTCAGGATCAGCGCGGTCGCACCCAGGAGCACGGTGACGCCACCAAACACGAGGCCGAGCAGCAGCAGGAACGTCCCGACGGCAGCAAAGATCGGCGCGAAAGACGGCCCGGGCATGTGGATCCCCGCGGGCGTCCGGGGTGCCTGACGCTGGATGCCGCGTCGAGCCGGTGGAGCGGTCATGAGGCGACCGAAGATCCAGATGAGGCCGATTGCCACGAGCACCACGGTGCCGACGGGCAGGGCGAGCGAGACGAGCACGCCCCAGTCGGGGATCACGAGCTGGGAGAGCACCTCGAGGATGCCGTTCCAGAGTTGCTCGAGCATGGGTCGATCCGATCAGGTCGCGCGGACGCGAACGATCAGGCTCACTCCTTCGATGAGCCGGCGACGAGGACGTACGCCATCAAGGCCATTGCGGCGCCAAGGAAGATGAGCATCGTCAGCCCGGCGTAGTCGATGTGCCATCCGCCGTAGTAGGGCACGGCCCAGTAGACGATCCCGATGACCACGAACAGGATCCCCACCAGTGCTGCGTTGCGCGGATGACGAAGGGGATGCATGACGTCTCCTATTTCCCGGGCAACAGGTAGAGGAGCGAGAACAGCAGGATCCACACCACGTCGACGAAGTGCCAGTAGAGGGAGGCGCCTTCGACCGCGTCATGGTGGCGGGACGAGAACTGACCCGCCATGCCGCGATACAGGACCACCGACAACATGATCACGCCGCCGAACACGTGCGCACCGTGGAACCCGGTGAGCGTGTAGTACGTCGTTCCGAACGTTCCGGACGACAGCGTCAATCCCTCCGCCCCGAGCGTGGCGTAGTCCAGTGCCTGCATGAACAAGAAGATGACCCCCAGCGCCACGGTGACGGTCATGTTCCGCAGGAACGCCGTGCGGTCGTCGCGCCGGATCGCCCACACGGCGAACTGGCAGGTGAACGAGCTTACGATGAGCAGGATGGTGGCCGGCCCCACCAGGGGCATGATCTGCAACGTGTGCGAGAACTCCTCTGGCGGCCACTGCGGGGCGCTGGCGCGGACGCTGAAGTAGGCCGCGAACAGGCCGCCGAAGAACATCACCTCCGACGTGATGAACAGCAGCATCCCAAGGACCGGGTTGCTGATGCCGCCTCGCTGATCGTGGGCCAGCCCGGCCACCGGGCTCTGCTCGGCGGGGACGAGGGCGTGAGATGGCGTCGTCACGTCGTGCTCCTAGCCAGCTGAGTGGGTTGGCTCGGCATCGGGCCGTGGCATGGGTGCCGTCGCCGCCGGATGGGTCCGGCCGTGGCGGACGTCGAACAGCGGTCGCTCGGAGCGGATCTCGGGGAGGCGGTCGAAGTTGTATGGCGGTGGCGGTGAGCTCGTCGCCCATTCGAGGGTGTTGCCCTCCCACGGGTCGTCTCCCGCCGGTTCGCCGCTCCGCAACGAGACGAAGATGTTCCACAGGAACGGCACCATGCTCGCCGCGATGATGAACCCGCCGATCGTCGCCAGGACGTTCAGGTCGTTCCAGCCGGCGGCCGACGAATAGTCCGCGATCCGTCGCGGCATGCCCGCCAGGCCGAGCTCGTGCATCGGGAAGAACGTCAGATTGAAGCCGACGAACATCAGGACGAACTGGAGCTTGCCGACCGTCTCATTGAGCATCCGACCGGTCATCTTGGGGAAGTAGAAGTAGAACCCGGCCATGACCCCGAACACGGATCCGCCAAACAGCACGTAATGGAGGTGGGCGACCACCCAATAGGTGTCGTGGAGGGCGAAGTCGACCGGTACTGCCGCGCTGAACGCGCCGTTGATGCCGCCGATCAGGAACATGCTGAGGAACCCGAGGGCAAACAGCAGCGGCGTGGCCAGGGTCAACTTGCCGCGCCACAGGGTGAAGATCCAGTTGAACATCTTGACCCCGGTCGGGACCGCGATGAGGAACGTCATCAGGCTGAAGAACGGCAGGTACACGGACCCGGTCGTGAACATGTGGTGCGCCCAGACGGCGAAACCCAGAGCGCCGATCCCCGCCGTCGCGAACACGAATGCCTTGTACCCGAACAGCGGCTTTCGCGAGAAGACCGGCAGGTTCTCGCTGATCATGCCCATCGCCGGCAGGATCATCACGTACACGGCCGGGTGCGAGTAGAACCAGAACACGTTCTGGTAGAGCACGGGGTCGCCGCCGACCCTCGGGTCGAAGAAGGACCCGCCGTAGTTCCGGTCGATGAACAGCATGATCAGCGCGCTCGTGATGACCGGCGTGGCCATCAGGACAAGGACGGAGGTCACCATGACGGTCCACACGAGGATCGGCATCCGGAACAGCGTCATGCCCGGAGCGCGCATCTTGAAGATCGTGACGAGGAAGTTGATCGCGCCCAGGATCGAGCTCGTCCCGATCAGGACGAGCCCCACGATCCACAGGTCCTGACCGGAGCCGACGGCCGCCAACGGGCGGTCTTCGGAGAGCGGCGGGTAGCTCGTCCACCCCGCAGCTGCCGCTCCACCGGTCACGAACCCGAGCATCAGCAGGATGCCGCCCAGGGGCAGCATCCAGAACGACATGGCATTGATCCGCGGGAAGGCCATGTCCGGTGCCCCGAGCTGGAGCGGCACGACGTAGTTACCGAAGCCCGCCAGCATCGGGATCACGAACAGGAAGATCATGAACGTGGCGTGCATCGTGAACACTTCGTTGTAGGTCTGGTCCGTGACGAACTGGAGACCCGGAGCGGCGAGCTCCGTGCGCACGACCATCGCCAGGATCCCGCCGAGGAAGAAGAAGACGAACGAGTTGATGACGTACAGGATCCCGATCTTCTTGTGATCGGTCGTCGTCACCCAGTCGTACAGGTTGCTGCGATACGTGGTGGCGGCGGGGTGCAGGACTGTGGTCGCCACGGTGGTGCTCCTAGTTGACCGTGAGGGTGCCGGTCATGTTGGGATGGACCGTGCAGACGAATGCGTAGGGACCGGCCGGCAGCGCCGGGATTTCATAGGTCCGCACCTCCGGGCCCGGGAAGATATCGCCGGTGAACACGGCGGGGCCCGTCGGGCCACCTTCGTGGATCGCGACGTTGTGCTGAATGGCTGCGTCCTTGTTGTCGAAGGCGATCCGGAAGGCGGTGTCCGCCGGCGCCTGGAGGTCCGCCTGCTCGAATTTCACGTTGACGGCACTGACGGCCAGGGTGGGTCCGGCCACCTCGCCCGACGGGGCGGGTGGTGGCGTCGCAGCGGCCTGTTCGATGGCGCCGGCGAGCCAGGCGTCGTAGTCGGCCGGCGTGCGCGCATGAACGTCGAACAGCATCACCCGATGTCCCGCGCCGCACAACTCGGCGCATTGGCCGCGGAATGTGCCGCCCGCGTCCTTCTCGTTGATCGTGAACTCGAACACGTTGATGCGGCCCGGCACGACGTCCCGTTTGAACAGGAACTGCGGGACGTAGAAGGCGTGGATGA
>JBKKCW010000004.1:0-6877 GCA_046712485.1 Candidatus Limnocylindrales bacterium | reverse complement strand
GTCCAGCCCATCGGACCTCGGCGACCGGCTCGTCGCGGCCGGGCTTCATCTGTTGAGCGATGCCGCCGGGATGGCCCTGGATCTCCGCGGTTGGCGAACCGGAGCGGAGCTGCCGGCCGGCATGACGACAGAGCTGGTGACCGACGAGGGCGGGCTCGAGCGGTGGCGAGACATCCAGCAGCGAGGCCTCGGTCTCGACGCTGCGTCGGCCGAGGCGTGGTGGACCGCCCATCGACGCCTGGGCAACGAGGCCCGGGCCCCGCTTCGGAACTGGGTCGCGTGCCTCGACGACGCGCCGGTCGCGGCTGCCGCGCTGTTCGTCGGCGCGGGCGCGGCGGGGATCTACAACGTGTGCACCGTGCCGGAGGCGCGCGGTCGCGGGATCGGTTCGGCCGTCACGGCCGTCGCCATCGATGCGGGTGTCGCCGATGGGCTCGATCTGGCCGTCCTCGGCGCGTCGGACATGGGGTTTTCGGTCTATCGGCGCATGGGCTTCCGCGAGGTCTCACGGCTGCGCTCGTATGCGGTGGTGTCGCCCGCGTGACGTCAGGTCCCGGAGCGGAACTCGTCACTCCCGGCTGCTCGCGATGCCCAGGCCATCGCCGGAGTGCTCCAGGTGACCCCTACCCTGCCCTGGCGATCCATCGTGACAAGCCCGCCCACGCCCTTCACCCGCGCCAAGGTGGCGAGGGCGCGTTCCGCCGCCGCCTGTGGAGCGAGGCCCTCGCCCATCAGGTCGGCTGCCCGCTTGGCCAGAACGACCGGGATGATCCGCTCGCCATGGCCCGTCGTCGACACCGCGCCGCTCTCATTGTCCGCGTACAGGCCGGCACCGATGAAGGGCGAGTCCCCGACTCGACCCGGCGGCTTGAACGGCATGCCACCGGTGGACGTTCCGGCGGCAAGGTTGCCGGCACGATCCAGCGCCACCGCACCAACCGTGTCCCGCCCGAACAAGGTCCCCACCCAGTCCGGGTCGGGATGAGCCCGGCGTTCCTCCCAGATCGCTCGCTCCGTCTCGGAGACGAGGTCGGCCGGATCGCAGGTCTCGACCCCGGCTCGCTCGGCGAACTGCCTCGCGCCGTCGGCCGTGAACACGGCAAACGGGCTCTCCAGGACGCGACGTGCGAGGGTGATCGCGTGTGGGACGCCCCGAACGGAGGCCACGGAGCCGACGCGAAGCCGCTCGCCGTCCATCATCCCGGCGTCGAGCTCGATGAACCCCTCCTCGGACAGGGCGGAGCCACGTCCGGCGCCGAAGATGCCCGAGCCTTCGAGGTCGCGCACGGCCGCCTCGACGGCATCGAGCGCGGTCCCACCCTCCTCGAGCGAGTGCCAACCGGCACGCGCCGCCGTCACGCAGCCTTCGCGGAACCGATCCCTGTCCGTGGGCGGGATATCAAACGCCCCGCCGTGGACCGCGATCGCGGCGAAGTCCTCGCCCATCAACGCTCCGGATCCTCTCTCAACATGTCGCCGATCGGCGTCGCGGCCTTCAAGCCGTGCGCGGTGAGTCCGAGCACTGTCGTCGCATGGCCGCTGGGCGGCAATCGAACCAGGCCCGCGTGGGCGGCGGCCGACGTCGGCTCAACGAAGAGCCCCTGGGCGAGCAGCCTGCGCAGCGAGGTCCGGATCTCGTCGTCGGTGACCGCCAGGATCTCGCCGTCCGTCGCTCGGACCGCCGTGAGGATCTGGCGCGACCGCGGCGGCAAGGCGATCCGGATGCCCTCCGCGATGGTCGCCCCGGGTTCCACGGCCTCGGCATCCGTGACGCCGGCACGGAAGGCACGGGCAAGCGGGGCGCAAGCGACGCTCTGCACGCCGATCAGACGTGGAACGGTCTGGATCAGGCCGGACGCGCGCAGACGCTCGAATCCGAGGTGGATCCCGAGCAACAACGTGCCCCCGCCCAGGGGCACGATCACAGCATCGGGCGCCCGATTGCCGAGCTGTTCGAAGACTTCGTAGGTGAAGGTGGCCGTCCCGGCGAGGAACGACGCGTGCCAGAGGTGCGACGCATAGGCGACACCGGGCCCACCGGCCTCGACGGCTGCACGAGCCGCTTCACCAGCCGCGGAACGCGACCCCGGCACCTGGACGAGCGTTGCACCATGCGCCCTCACCTGGAGCAGCTTGGCCGGTGAAGCATCCGCTGGCACGAACACCCGCAGACCGAGCCCGGCACGTGCAGCATATGCCGCGAACGACGCCCCGGCGTTGCCGGACGAGTCCACGATGAGCTCACCGACACCTCGGGAACGAAGCCACGACACCGTTAGCGCCGCCCCACGATCCTTGAACGAGCCAGTCGGGAGACCACTCTCGAGCTTCGCGAGGACACGCCGGTGGCCGTCGTCCACCAGCTCGATCAGCGCGGTCCGTGGCTCGCCGAGCTGCACGGGGTCAACGGGAGGCAACCAGCCGCGATAGCGCCACAGGCCGTCATCAGGCCCTCGCAGCAGTGTCGACGGGTCGGCCGGCGGAAGTTCGATGTCGAGCGGCGAACCGCAGGCCGGACAGCGCCACTGGGCGAAGCCCGCCGGCTCGACCCCGCACGATGGGCAGCGGAGCTCGGCCATCTAGCCTATGCGTCGAGCGGCAACGCCACCGCTTGCCCGGTCGCCGCTGATCGGTCGGCGGCTTCGACCATTTCGACCGCGGCGCGCCCATCGCGACCGGTGACCACCGGATCCCGATCCTCGCGGATCGCGTCGGCGAAGTCCTCGACCTGGGCGGCAAATCCCTTCAACCGGTTCGGGTCGAGGTAATCGCCCAGGAAGTTGAAGGCGACCTGCTCCGCCACGACGCTCCATTCGGTGCCACTGCCCAGCCGGACCTTCCCGTAGTGGTCGGCCTCGATGATCCCGGTCGACCCAATGACCCGTGTCCAGTCGTTGGGGACGAGTCCCGGTTCCGGCGCCTCGTAGGTCATCAGCATCTGGACCATCACCCCGTTGGCCAGCTGATACTGGATCATGGCCGACAGGTCGATCGGGGGCGCCGCGCCGTAGGTTCGATAGCCGGCGTACGCGCTGACCGCCTCAGAGCCCGTGAGCCAGCGGACAGCGTCCGTCTCGTGGACGCCCCAGTCGAGGAACTGCGAACCCTCGGCCGGATCGAACGCCCACGCCTTCTTCGGGATGATCACCCGCCCGGTCGTCTCGTCGACGATGTCCTCGAGCAGGAACGACGTCCATGCACCCTGCATCTGGATCATTCGGATTTCGCCGATCCGCCCGTCGTCGATGAGTCGCTTCATGGCCAGCGGTGCATCGCGGAACCGGGTCACGAAATTGACGGTCAGCCGGACGCCAGCAGCCTCGCAGGCCGCGATGATCGTGTCGCATTCGGCCACGGACAGCGCCATCGGCTTCTCGATATAGACGTGTTTGCCTGCCCCGGCCGCCGCCACCGCCTGCGGCAGGTGGGCGCGGTGGGGCGAGGTGAGCACGACGGCCTCGATCTCGGGACGCGCGAGCAGCGCCTCGAGGGTGGGGTCGGCGACGGCGCCGAACTCCTGTGCTAGCGCGGGCGCGCGGCTGCCGCCCCATACCGAGACCAGGCTGGCGTTTGGGACATGGCGTGTCAGGCACGCGGCATACGTCCGGCCTATGTAGCCGGATCCGACGACGCCCATGCCGACGCGGCTCATCGGGTCGCCCCACCCGCGTCGGCACCAGCCGACAGGTCGACACCGCGGACGAGCGCGTCAACTTTGCCGCCGAGTCGCGCCGGTTCCCCGGGCAGGTCCTCAGGCGGTGGGAGACGCTTGAACGGCACGGCGAAAACGGCATCGAAGCCTTCGGCGTGGCGGGACGGCCAGCCGATGTCCAGCGCGTAGCGGAGCCCTTGCCCGACTTCCCATTCGACGAGGTCGCGGGGCCATTCGTCCTCGAGGCCACGGGTCATGACGGCGGCCAGCTCGACTTTCTTCGCGATCACGTCGGTCGGCAGGTCGATCCAGACGTTCGGGCGGAACTCGAGCGTCGTCGAGGCGATCGGGTAGCGCAGGACCCGGCTCGGATAGGCGAACGTGCCGGCCAGGTCGACTGCGTCAAGGAGCGCACGCCCAGTCGTCGTGTGATCGGCGGTCCAGTCGCCGGCCGCGGGTGGTCCGAAGACGTACGTCGGTCGCCGTGCGCGGAGAATCTCGGCGAGCGACTCCTTTACGCGCTGCGCGTGATCGGAGATCCGGTGGTACGGCGCTTCCAGGAACTCGATCGTCGCGCCAAACGCCGCCGCCACGTCGCGTGCGGCCGTCTCCTGGATCGACGAAACCGCCACGATGTGGATGTCGTCGGCCGCGTGGGTGATGAGTGTGCCGCCGAGCCCGTAGATGAAGTCGTCGGTGTGCGGCGTGACCACGAGGATGTCCACAGCTGCCTCCGGATGCGGGGGTTGTCGCGCGGTTCGGTCGTCAGTCGATGGCCCTGGCCACGCCGTCCTCGAGCCAATCGGCGTAGTGCTCGAGCAGGAAGGCGCGGCAGGCCCGGTAGTCGTCCTCGGTGAAGCCCTGGTACGGCGAGAGCAGGCGCAGCGGGAACTCGGGCAGCATCCCGAGCTTGACCAGCATCTTGTCGTACGCGCCGTCCATGTGCGGCCCCGACGTGGGTTGTGCCCACAACCCGGTGCTCATCTGCTGGAAGGCATGCTGCAGGCGCATCAGCTCGCCGGCGTTCCGGGTCCGACCGGCCTCGAACAGGGCAAAGGTCATCCGTGGTGACAGCTCCGCATATGAGGCCAACAGCGAACACTCGCCAAACATCGCCCCGTGCGGGAAGTTGCCCTCGCCCATGAAGTGTTGCAGCTCCCCTGAGTGGACGAGCAGGTCCTCCGCAGCCGCGATCCCGCCGCCGGTCGTCTTGGTGGCGACGAGGTTGGGGACCTCCGCGATGATCCGTGCGTAGTCCTGTCCTGTCAGGACCCGTTTCGTCCGAGGCAGGTTGTAGTTGAGGAACTTCGAGTCGGGGAACCGGCCACACGTGTCGGCGAAGAACCGCAGTAGCTCGGTGTCATTGACCGGCCCCCACGATGGCAGCGAGATCTGGAACGTCCGGAACCCGACGTCGTGCGCGTATTCGATCCGCTCGACGACCTGGACCGTCGACAGGCCGATCACCCCGATCATCGCGCTCGCATCGGGCGCCCGCGTCTCCTCGTAGAAGAGATCGACCACGTGGCGGAACCGTCGCGTGTCGACTGCGTAGCCTTCGCCGCCCGTTCCGAACACGTAGAGATGCTCGAATCCGGCGGCGAGGACCTGGCGGACCTCCTCGCGGAAGAGCTCGTCGATGAGCTCGAACCGATCGTCCCATGGGGATGGGCACGCGACCAGGATGGCCTGCGAATATCGTGCCATCAGCTCGCCACCGGGATGCGGCCGGCATCCTCGAGCAGGCCCAGGACGTACTGCGCGGCGAGTCGGTGGAGGTCCTCGACGGCCTCGCGCGACGAAGCGGCGACATGCGGCGTCTGGATCACGTTGGAGAGGCCGGCGAGTGGATCGGGTTTCGACGGCGGCTCCGTGGCCCGGACGTCGAGCGCGGCGACCGCCACCCGCCCGTCCTCCAGAGCCTCGGCCAGGGCGTCTTCGTCGACGTGACCGCCCCGTGCCACGTTGACCAGGATCAGGCCCGGCCGGACCTGTTCGAGGGCCTCCCGCGAGATCAGTGGTGCTGCGCTCGGCGCAAGCGCCGCGCAGATGACGATCGCGTCGGCTCGCCGCAGGAGCTCGTCGAGGCCAACCAGCTCCAGGTCCGGGTCGCCCGGATCGCTCACGAACGGGTCGTGCGCGATCGTCCGGAACCCGAAGCCTCGTGCCTTGCGCGCCACCAGGCGGCCGGTGCGACCGGCGCCCGCAATCCCGAGCGTTTGTCCGCGCAGTCGGCGGATCGAGGCCAGCTGGCTCCGGTCACGGAGCGGCCACTCCCCGCCCGCCGTCGTGTTGGCGATCGGGAGCAGGCGTCGTTGCGCCGCGAGGAGCAAGGTCAGCGCGTGATCGGACACCTCGTCGGTGCAGTAGTCGGGCACGTTGCGCACGGGAATCCCCCGGTCGGCCGCGGCCGCGCCGTCCACCTTGTCCATCCCGATGCTGTAGCAGAGGATCCCCACACTCCGCTCCAGGCTCGCAATTCGCGCTGCATCGAGCCGGCGGACCCCGGTGACGATGACGGCATCCGCTGACCTGATCGCCACCTCGGCGGCTTCGGGATCAGGCGGAACGATGAGATCGACGCCGCGCCGCCCGAGCAACTCGGCATCCGACTCGAACGACCAACCGCCCGGGATCGGGTCGAACACGACGACGCGCGGACGCTTGCCCGGGGTCGTGGTGGCCGAGGCGACGGCGGTGTCGGTCATCTGCTGCCTCCAGGGACGCGGCTCTGTGGTCGGTGGTAGACGGGTCGAACGAGGCTCAGGACGCCGCCATCTGTGCCGAGCCGGAAGCCGACCGCAATGGCCGGCGGGCAAGCCCGCGCAACACGTCCTCTGCGGCCTGCAGCATCCTCGATATGTCTTCGTCCGAGTGCGCCGCCATCAGGTGATTGCGCTTGAGGTTGAGCGGCAGCATCAGGAATCCGCGTTCGGTCATGCCCCGGTGGAACGCGACGTACAGTTCGGCATCGCTGGTCAGCGCGTCGTCGAACGATCGGACCTCGCCCTCGGTGAAATAGCAGACGAACACCGAGCCGAAGTTCGTCGGCGAGGCCACGAGCCCGAGACGATCGACGATTCCCTGGAGCTCGGTCTGGATCGTCTGGCCGAGCCTGAACAGGCGGCGGTGGATCGCCCCGTCGTCGGCCTCGAGGATCTCGATCGTCGCGAGCGCTGCCGCCAGCGACATCGGGTGCCCGTTGTAGGTGCCACCGAACATCAC
>JBKKCW010000003.1:0-3056 GCA_046712485.1 Candidatus Limnocylindrales bacterium | reverse complement strand
CAGGCGCTCGTTGAGGAGGCCGGCGACCCGGTTGAGGGTCGGTTGGTCGACGGCATCCGCCTCATCGAGATTGACGACAGCCTGCTTGATGGCCCCTTCACGCAGGACGAGGATCAGGCTGGCCATCCGCTCGTTGATGGCCACGAGATCGATCCGCCGGATGTGGGCGACGCGCGGCTTGGCGGGCGTGGCGATCCCGGCGGCGCGGGTCATCGACGCGAGGGTCGTGGCCGCGAGGCGGAACCAGTGTTCGCTGGCGAACTCGACCTGGCCGAACTGGTGGCGGATCATGAGCTGTTCGACGGCTGGCAGCGGCACGGCTTCGACGATCGATTCCACGAAGAAGCGGTAGCCCGCGTCGGTCGGGATCCTGCCCGCGGACGTGTGCGGATGGGTCAGGAGACCGTTGGCCTCGAGCTCCGCGAGGATGTTGCGCACGGTTGCGCTGGACACACCGAGGTTGTACCGCTCGACAAGCGCCATGCTGCCGACCGGTGTCGCGGTGGTGACGTATTCCTCGATGACGGCCCGAAGGATCGCCTGCGCGCGGAGGTCCAGGGGGCCGATGGGGCGGCGTCGTCGCGCCAAGGCCATCCTCCCGAAGCGGTTAGCACTCTAACGTGGAGAGTGCTAACAATGTGGAGGGCATCGTAGCAGTCGCGGAGGTCGAGTGTCAACGCGTGGGGTCGGGCGCGGCGGGGGCGGGGCGGCGGCGCCGTCGGGGCGTGGGGCGGGACCGGCAATGCGCGGTTGAAGCGCACATTGAGCATATTCGTGCGTGGCCCTATCGCAAAATTGACGCTGCGTGCCGTTCTGGCGCGTGACCACGAGGGAGATATCGCGAATGTGCGCCTCATGCGGTCATGGCCTGTGACTGAGCTCCGTCTCCACGACTACCGGTTGGGCTCATCCGCTTGACGGCGGGTGTCGTGATGTCGGCTGACGAGAGACGAGATAGTGTGACGAGGTGCTCGCGATCGATCACGTCCTGATACCGGTCGACGACCTCGCCGCCGCGGGGGCCATCGTCGAAGCTCAGTACGGCCTCACTTCGATCGAGGGCGGGCGTCACCCGAGGTGGGGTACAGCGAACCGGGTCGTCCCGCTCGGCGACGCCTATATCGAGCTCGTTGCGGTCGTCGATCGTGACGCCGCCGCGCTGAGCACCTTTGGCCGATGGATCCTCGCGGCCACCCCAGGGCAGCCGCTCGGGTGGGCCGTTCGAACGCGGGCCATCGCCGAGGTTGCCCAGCGCCTCGGCCTGTCAATCACGGAGGGGTCTCGAGCGACACCAGATGGTGAGGTCCTCCGGTGGCGGAGCGCAGGTCTCGATGCGGCGACGGCCGAGCCAGGCTTACCCTTCTTCATCGAGTGGGCCGACGGGGTCCGCCTGCCCGGGGCCACTCCTGTCCATCATCCGAGCGGCAACGTCAAACTGCGGCGCCTGTCGGTGGCGGCGGACACAGCTCGTCTCGCGCGCTGGCTGGGGCATAACGACCTCCCACTATCGGTCGAGCGGGGCGGATCCGGCGTTGTCGCAGTTGTCCTGGAGCATGACGAGCAGGAGTTCGCCATCCGGATCCAGGCGACGGGCAGGGGCACTTCCTCATCGTAGAGTGGCCCGCGACTCGTCTGGACGAGTCCTCATGACCGCATGTACGGACCACTACGCAGCGCCAGGGCCCCCATCGAGCGGGAACAGCCCAGAATCCACGCTCAACCAAGGTCGAATGGCCGACCAGCGAGTCCCGATTCGGCCCTTTCCGCCGCCTAGCGGTCCTCAGCTAACGATATGCGCCTGCCGGCGGTCAGCGGGCAACGACAACGACGAATTCGTGAATCACACTCGGTTCGGCGGGTGCGGTCAGATCGACGTGCGCGGCAGCCGGCCAGCCGGCTACGACAAACTCAACTGGCACGATCCCACCGATTCGAACGGGATTCTTCGGCCATTGGCCCTCAGACGATCCGGCTGAACAACTCGTTCGACAGCAGGCGGCCGCTGGTCGTCAAGACGATCCGGTCCGCCCGCGCCTGCCGAACGAGGCCATGGTCGCGAGCCCAGGCAAACGTCTCACGGAACCTGGGATCTGATGCGGTCTCGGCGGAAACCCCCCGGTCGGTGCGCAGGGCGAGCATCACCCGCTCCGAGTCTGCCCGTTGGGGTTCGAGGCGTTCGGAACCGCCGGGTGGCGGGTTGGGGGTGCCGTCATGGCGGGGGGTCAGGGCGGCAAGGTACCCGTCGAGGCGGGCCGCGTTCCAGCGTCGCTGCACGCCATCGAACGCGTGCGCGCCCGGGCCGACGGCTTCGTACGGCCGGCGCTGCCAATAGACGAGGTTGTGGCGGCTCTCGTGGCCGGGCCGCGCCCAGTTGCTGATCTCGTAGCCGCGCCAACCGTCGGCCGCCAGGCGTTGGGTCGCGTGAAGGTACTGATCGGCCGCCCGATCCACGTCCTGCTGGGGCCTGGCCCGCTCCCGCCACCGCCGTGCGCCTGTAGTTGTCGGCAGGTGATCGCCGCCTGCGCCGGTCAGCCCCTCGGCGTCGGGGTCATCGAGCGTCAAGGCGTACAGCGAGAGGTGGTCGGGCTCGAGCGCCAGTGCGGCGTCGAGGGTCGCCGCCCACGATTCGATCGAGCTGTTCGGGATGTCGTAGAGAAGGTCGAGGCTGACGGACTCGATCCCTCCATCGCGCGCCGCCGCGACCGCCGCCGCCACATCCGTTGCACGATGCCGCCGACCCAGGGCCCGGAGTTCGTGGTCGATGAGCGACTGGACCCCGACCGAGAGGCGGTTGACGCCGGCCCGCCGGAGCGCGGCCGCGTCGCCGCGTTCGTCCGGCCCAGGATTGGCCTCGATCGTGATTTCGGCACCGGAGGTGAGCCCGAACCGGGACGCGATACGGCCGAGCAGCGAAGCGACAGCGTCGGCCGGCAAGAGCGACGGCGTCCCCCCGCCGAAGTACACCGTTTCTAGCCGCGGGCGCGTTCCCCCAAACGACTCGTCCAGAGCGTCGGCGCGCAGCTCGAGCTCGGCTCGCACGGCCAGCAGGAACGCGT
>JBKKCW010000002.1:0-5161 GCA_046712485.1 Candidatus Limnocylindrales bacterium | reverse complement strand
GCGCAGGGCCGCGAGGTGCTGGACGAACACGTCGCGACGGGCCAGCCCGCCAGTTCGATCATCACGTCACGAGGCTTGCGCCAGATCACCGACTCGGGCGCCCTGACCGCGGTCGTCCTGGGGGTCCTGGCGGACAACCCTGCGGCCATTGCCGACTATCGTGCCGGCAAGGTCCAGGCTATCGGGTTCCTCGTCGGCCAGGTCATGAAAGCGACCCGCGGGCAGGCGAACGCGGTGCTCGCGCAGCGTGCGGTCCGCGAGCAACTCGACGCCGACCCGACCGGCGAGTCGTGAGCGCGTGTCCCCGCTGAACGTTGCATTATGGATGGCCGGTGCGGCCCTGATCCTCGTCGGGTACACGCGCGCCCGCGCCCCCTGGTCGCGCTACCAGGCGCTGAAGGCGCAGGACCGGAACGTCGCCCGATATGAGGCCTGGCGCGGCGGCGTTCGCGATGACAGCACGACCGGTGCATCCGTGGCCATGGCCATCCTCCGTCGCCAGGCCCAGACCGCGGGGCTCATCGCCGTCGCCGGGTTCGTCCTGGTCTTTCTCGGTTTCCTCATCCGGTAGGGCGTGCCGGCACGCGAGGTTCGCTGGTAGAGGTTCGCTGGCAGATGTAGCTCGAATGCATCAAGAACGGCCTGGGTCCACGTCCGTACCGACCGCCGGGTGCTTGAGCGCCGGGCGCTGGTCCACCCGGGCGAAGACGCGTATGCATTCGACGTGCATCACGGCGGGGAGACTCTCTGACGGCGAGGGCGCCGTCCGCGCGCGGCCCGCAGGTCCCACACCTAGCGACCGGCGATCCGCCGCCATTCGATCTTCGTGCATCGGTCCATCACCACGGCCAGACCGCCGTCCGCGGCGATCCGGGCCGCGTCCCAGCTGACGACCCCGAGCTGCAGCCACAGGCAGTGCGCCCCGGCTGCGACGGCCTCCCTCGAGTGCGGCGGGCACAACTCAGGACGACGGAAGACGTCGACCACGTCGAGCGGCCCCGTTGCCTCGACCGCCTCGGCGAGCGTTGCGAACGCCGGGATCCCCAGGACGTCCCGCTCGTTCGGGTTGACCGGAACGCAGTCGAACCCCTGGTCGACCAGGTACCCGAAGACATCGAACGAGGGCCGACCCGGATCTGAGGACGCACCGATCACCGCGATCCGGCGGGTCGCTCGCAAAACACGCTCGATGCCCGCGTCGTCGAGAACGGGGACGGAACCGCGACCTTCGTGGAGGTCGAGAAACGCTTCCGCCCGGTTGCGCTCGTCGGACGTCAGTGGCGGGCCTCCTTGTCGTAGGGAATGCCGTCGGCCGCCGGCGGGATCGCGCGTCCCACGACGCCTGCGAGCACGATGATCGTGAAGACGTACGGCAGCATCCCGAAGATCTGGGGCGGGATCGTCGAGATGAACTGCCCCAGGTCGCCGGCCGGGGGCGAGATCCGCACGGCCAGCTGCATGGACTGGACGGTCCCGAACAGCAACGCTGCGCCATAGGCCCCGAGCGGGGTATACCGGCCGAAGATCACCGCGGCGAGCCCGATGAAGCCGACACCGCCGGTCATGTTGTCCTGGAACGAGTTGAACTGCTCGAGGGTCAGGTAGGCCCCGGCCAGACCGGCGAAGACGCCGCCGAGAATGACGCTCCGATAGCGCGTCCGGATGACGTCGATCCCGACCGTGTCGGCGGCCTGCGGATGTTCGCCGACGGCGCGGGTTCGAAGACCCCAGCGCGACCGGAAGAGGAGCACCTGGAGCACGACCACGAAGACGATCAGGCTCATCGCGATCGGGCCCTGATTGAACAGGCCATTGATGATCGGCCCGATGAACGGGATCGTGGCGATCTCGGTGGGGACGTCCAGCTTCGGCAGCGTACTGGTCCCGGACAGTCCCGTCGTCGACACGAGCAGCTGGTTGAAGAACGCGGTCCCACCGAGCGCCAGGATGTTGATGACCGTGCCGCTGATGATCTGGTCGGCCTTGATGGTGATCGACAGCCAGGCGTGCAGCGTGGAGAGGAGCATCGCGGCGATCACCGCGGCGACGATGCCCAGGATGGCCGCCACCGGCGCGCCGACCACACTGTGGAGGTAGGCGCCGGTCAGGAAGGCGACGAAGGCCGAGATGAGGATCATGCCTTCGATGCCGATGTTGGTCACCCCGGAGCGCTCGCACATGAGTCCGCACAAGGCGCCGAACGCGATGGGGACCGCGTACTGGACGATCAGGTAGGAGAGTGGTGGTACGCGGTTGATCAACCAGTCGACGAAGCTGCCCAGGTAGGGCACATCGAGGGCAAGTGCAAGGAGCGCAAGGACGATGACGCCGGCCACGATTCCGAGCGGGACCAGCCGTGGTTCGCGCCGGTTGAGGGTGATGGTGGCGGCAGTCATGGCCTGATCACGCCGTTGCCGCGGTGGCCTGGCGCCGGCGGGCTCTCGGCGCGATCAGTCGATGGATGAGGATCTGGGCGGCGACGAAGAGCAGGATCACCGCCTGCACGATGCTGATGATGTCGACGGGGATGTCCGAGGCGCGTTGCATCGAGCCCGACCCGGCCCGGAGGACGCCGAAGAGGAGCGCCGCGCCGATCACCCCGAGCGGGTGCGCCCGACCGAGGAGTGCGACGGCGATGCCGTCGAAACCGTAGTTGACGAGGTATTCGGCGGGGTAGTTCTTGGTGATCCCGAGGATCTCCACCCCGCCGCCGATCCCGGCAAGGGCACCGGCGATGGTCATCGTCAGGATCGTGATGAACGCGGGGCGGATGCCCGCGTAGCGCGCCGCGCTTGCGTTCGCGCCCACGGTGCGGATCTCGAAGCCGAGCACCGTCTTGAACAGCAGGAACCAGATCGCGATCGCGGTGAACACCGCGATGATGATCCCCGCGTGCAGGCGGGTGTCCGCGAGGATGACTCCGAGGACCGCGGCCGGCTGGATGTCCGGCGTTCGCGGGAACGTCGCGCCAGGGTCCTTGAACGTGGAGCTTGCCAGCAGGCTGAGCAACAGGAAGGCGGTGCTGTTGAGCATGAGCGTGGTGACCACCTCGTGGGCACCTCGCCAAGCCTTCAGGGCGCCGGGGATGAAGCCCCAGAGCGCGCCGCCCACCGCCCCGGCCACCAGGGCGGCGAAGATCGCCAGCGGTCCCGGCAGCCCGGCGGCCGTGCCCGCGAGCGCCGCGCAGAAGCCGCCGACGAGCAGCTGACCGTTGGCCCCGATATTGAACAAACCGGCGCGCAACGCAAACGCAACGGACAGCCCCGCGAAGATCAGGGGCGTGGTCGAGTTGAGGGTGTTGGCGATTGCCTTTGGGTTGCTGACAGAGCCCTCGAGCAAGGCTCCGTACGCCGTGATGGGCAGGGTCGGGTCGAAGGTCGCGGAGGGGCCGATCAGGCCCGACACGATGATCAGGATCGCGCCGACGAGGAGGCCGAGCACGATGGCGATCGTCGTGACGAGAAACTGCCGGCCTATGGTGCCGCCACCGAGCAGGGTCGTCGGATCGACGTTGAGACCGGTCGCGCCCGGGTTTCCCGTGGTCGCCGGATCGGTCATGCCGGCACCTCCGCCTGGCCCGTGGCCATGATCAAGCCAACCCGATCCTTCTCGGCGCCCTCCGCGTCCAGCACCGCGACAAGCTTGCCTCGGTAGATGATGCCAATCCGATCGGAGAGCTCCATCACTTCGTCGAGCTCCGCGGACACAAGCAGGACCGCGGTCCCGGCATCGCGTTTCGCGACGATCTGGTTGTGGATGAACTCGATCGAGCCAACGTCGATACCGCGGGTCGGCTGGTCGGCGATGAGCAGGACGAGATCGCGGCTGAACTCGCGGGCGACGATCACCTTCTGCTGATTTCCGCCCGACAGCGTGGCCGTCGGCACGGCGCCCGATGGCGTCCTGATGTCGAACTGGGGGATGAGCTCCTTCGCGCGCTTCGAGATGGCCTTCTCGTCGATGACGCCAAAGCGCGAGAACGGCGGATGGTAGTACTCGGTCAGGACGAGGTTGTCCTCGATCGGGAAGGGGAGCACCAGGCCGTAGCGCTGACGGTCGCCCGGGATATAGGCAATGCCCCGCTCCGACAGGTCGCGCGACGAGTGGTTGGTCACGTCCTGGTCGCCCAGCCGGATGCTCCCGCTGGAAGCCCGGCGCAGGCCGTTGAGCGCTTCGACGAGCTCGGCCTGACCGTTCCCGGCGACGCCGGCGATTCCGAAGATCTCACCGGCCCGGACCTCGAAGCTGCAGCCATCGACAACGATCGAGCCACGATCGTCCGCGACGGTGAGATCCTCGACGCGGAGAACCACGTCAGTCGGCTTCGGGGGGCGCTTGTCGACGATGAGCGATACTTCGCGGCCGACCATCATCTCGGCGAGGGATTCCTCGGTCGCCGTCTTCGGGTCGGCCTGCCCGACCACCTTGCCCCGCCGAATCACGGTGATCCGGTCGGCGATCTCGAGGACTTCGTACAGCTTGTGGCTGATGAAGACGATGCTCGTGCCTTCGGCGGCGAGGCGGCGCAGGACGGCGAAGATCTCGACGGTCTCCTGGGGCGTGAGGACAGCCGTTGGTTCGTCCAGGATGAGGACCTTGGCACCGCGATAGAGCGCCTTGTGGATCTCGATCCTCTGCTGGATCCCGACCGACAGGTCGCCGGCCTTCGCGTGGGGATCGATCTCGAACCCGAGCTGCGTCGCCAGGTCGCGGATCCGGCCCATCGATCGGTTGACGTCGAGGAACACGGCGTTGGCCATCGTCTCGTTGCCGAGGACGATGTTCTCGGCCACCGTGAACACGGGGACGAGCATGAAGTGCTGGTGGACCATCCCGATGCCACGTGCGATCGCGTCCGACGGACCGGAGATCTGGGTCGGCTTTCCATCGAGCAGAATCTGGCCCTCGTCGGGTGTGAGCAGCCCGTACAGGATGTTCATGAGGGTGCTCTTGCCGGCGCCGTTCTCGCCGAGCAGCGCGTGGATCTCGCCAGGGCGGATCGAAAGGTCGATCCCGTCGTTGGCCACCACGCCGGGGAACCGCTTGGTGATGCCGCGCATCTCGAGGGCAGGAGCGACGGCACGCGCCGCGATCTCCGGGTCGATCGTGATCCCGCCCGCGGCCAGGTCGGCCGCGGCCGTCGCGGGGTCCGGCGTTGCGG
>JBKKCW010000001.1:0-8811 GCA_046712485.1 Candidatus Limnocylindrales bacterium | reverse complement strand
GCGCTGACGATCGCCAACATCAAGAGCTACGTTCGCGACCGCGCCGCGCTCTTCTGGACCCTCGCTTTCCCGCTCATCTTCATCTTCATGTTCGGTTTCATCTTCCAGGGCGGTGGCGACAGCAACCTCACCCTTGGATGGGTGGACAAGGACGGATCGACCGCCTCCGGGGCGCTCCGCACCGCGTTCGACGCGCCGGACGGTATCGAGCTGGTAGTCGCCGACGAAGCCGCCGCGCTCGAGCAGATGCGGGAAGGCGAGCTCGACGCCGTGATCGAAGTGCCGGCGGGCTATGGCGCGGCCGTGGAGGCCGCCAGCGGCGGCACCGCCGGACCGACGAGCGTCGTGGTCTACACGGACCCGTCGCGCTCCAACCTTGCCGCGACGGTCTACCAGGCGGTCGGCAGCGTCCTGGGGGTCGTCAACCTGGGTGGCCGCCCACCGCTTGTCGTCCCTCAGCCCGAGACGCTCCAGACCGAGAACCTGAACTTCATCAGCTACTTCGTGCCGAGCATGCTCGGGCTGTCCGTCATGCAGGTCGGGATCTTCGCGGCGATCCCCCTGGTGGCCGACCGCGAGAAGCTGATCCTCAAACGCCTGGCCGCCACGCCCCTACGGCGCTGGCAATTGGTGGGCTCGAATGTCCTGATGCGCCTGCTTATTGCGCTGATCCAGGCCGTGATCATCATCGGGGTGGGGGTGCTGTTCTTTGGCGTCGCGATCACGGGGCCGTTGCCGTTGTCGGTCGTGTTCATCGTCCTTGGTGCCGTGGCATTCCTGGCGCTCGGGTACGTGGTGGCCTCGTTCGCCTTGACGGAGGACTCGGCCAATGGCATGACAAGCGTCATCCAGTTCCCGATGATGTTCCTGTCCGGCACGTTCTTCCCGATCGACGAGATGCCGGACGCGCTCCAGGCCGTGGCGCGGGTGATCCCCCTGACCTACCTCTCGGATGCGCTACGCCAGGTCATGGTCGGTGGCGCTGCCTTCGCCCCATTGTGGGTCTGCTTCGCGGTCCTGGCGGGCTGGCTGGTGGTCTGCTTCGCGATCGCGGCCCGCAAGTTCCGCTGGCAATAGGCGGCGGGCCAGGCCGGCACAGAACAGGCTCGGCTACCAGCGCTCCTCGCGCACGATCTCGTCGAGGTCGCGCCGACCGCCCTTCCTGGGTTGCCTGGTGAGGTCTTCCTCGTTGGCCGGGTAGCCGAACGACAGCAGGTACTCGCAGATCTGGTCGTCCGGAAGGCCGAGCAGCTGGCGTGCCAGTGCGGGCTCATAGACGGTCGCCGGAACGCTGCCGATGCCGAGCTCCCACGCGGCGAGCATCATGTTCTCGGCCGCCAGACCAAGGTCGAACTGGATGGACCTGCCCGAGGGCGTCGCGCTCTGGTCGGGCGTCACGAGGGCGATGGCGACGGCCGCGCCCGCGATGTGACCGGCGAACGGTCCCACGGCGGCAAGCTCGCGAAGATGCTGGCGGTCGCGGCACACGATGAACGGCCAGCGCTGGCGGTTCTTGCTGCTTCCGGCGTGGCGCCCGGCGTGAAGGATGCGCTCGAGGTGCTCCGGCTCGAGTGGGCGCGGTGCGAATGTCCTGATCGCGCGTTTGCGCGAGATTGCCCGCCAGACCGGCGCATCAGGGTCGGTCACGGTTCGGCGGCAAGTCGCCCAGACCGGCTGGCTGAGTCTGCCGTGCCTGCGCCGAGCTCTACCGGGCTCGCCGGGGCGTCGATCGTCGGAGCGCGGGTCGCCCCGGGCAGGGCCACCTGGGCGAGGGTCCGCAGGCCGCCATACGTCGTCTCCATGGCAGCGAATTGGATCTCGAGGTCAGGAATTCGTTCAGCCTGTGTCGCTGCGGCGATCTCGGCGGCGACAGCGGGGTCCAGCGGACCTCCACATGCGAGCGTGAGGAACCGCGCGACCGTTCGCCGGTAGCCGGCGTCCTCATACAGCCAGGAGTGCTGGCCACCCGTGACGACGAGGGTCTCGACCGGCGCGGCGTTCGGGTCACCAGCTCTGGCCCGTCGCGCGGCATCGGCCAGCCTGGCCAGGTGGCCGACCGGCATGACGGCGTCCTCGGAGCCGTGGGCAAGCAGAACCGGGCCGCGGTAGCGGGCAATCCCCGCGCTCGCGCTGATGTCCGGGACCTGGTGACCACGTGGTCGGACATAGACCCGCGTCGTCAGCCAGGCGAGCGGATACGCGATCGGGTCGGGGATCGGAAGGTTCGCCAGCCTGAACGTCTGCCGCGTCAGGCGGTATGGATCGGCGGGTGCGGACGTCGCGACGAGCGCAGCGACACGGGGATCGGCGCCAGCCGCCAGGATCGCACCCAGCGCGCCCATCGAGTGACCCGCAAGCGCTCCGACGGTGACCTCCGGACGAGCGAGCAGCGTTCGGAACGCTGCAGCGGCGTCGTCGCCGAACTCGCCGCCAGTGAGCGGCAGTTCCTCGGCGCCGTTCGCACCGTGGCCGCGAACATCGAAGGTCAGGCAATGAAAGCCGGCGGCGTGCAGGAAGCGGGCCATCGGCAGCGTCCGATCGCGCGCTGATTCCCAGCCGTGGACGAGAACGACGCCCGGGCCCGGCTGCCCGCCGCGTGCCGGGATGAACCAGGCTGGGAGTTGCTGGCCCGCCGACTCGACGACTGTCGTCTCGAACGGCAGGCTGAGTGCCGACGGGTCGAGCAGCGGCGGATTCCGTCGCGGGTAGCCCGCGCGGACGCGGTACGCAAGGGCAAAGCGATAGGCCAGACCAAGCGGCGTTGCGGCAGCGGCTACCGCCAGCCCCGCGCGTCGAAGAGAAGCCATGTCGGTAGGGGACGGCACCGCGCGCGGCATGTCAAGTGCGGCCGCCGAACGTGTGCGGCCGCCAAACGCCAGACCGAGGGCTCCCGATTTGGCCGGTGGGTGGCCTACACTCCGAACGATGACCAAGCGCGATCCCAAGGACGTCCTGGGCGTCGAGGCGGGTGCGACCGCGACGCAGGTCAAGGCCGCCTGGCGCCGCCTGGCGCGGACGAACCACCCGGACCTGACCGGTGACGATCCGGCTGCCTCGCGTGCCGCGACGCGCCGGATGGCCGAGATCAACGACGCCTATGCGGCGCTGACCCGCTCCCCGTCGAGGCGCGGGCAGGTGGCGGATCGCGACGGTGCGGCCGATGCGCCCTTCGAGGCGCCAACCCCGAGTCGGCGTGGCGGTCCTCCGCGGCCAAAGCCGTCCCGCCCGGTCACCGGGCGCGTCGACACGAGCGGCACGTATCGGGCTCGCAACCAGGCCGTCGGCAACAGCGCACGTCGAACCACCCTGCCCGGACAGCCTCCACTGCGCTACGACGCGGTCCGCCGCGAGCCACCCCGCGCATCGACGCCGACCGGCCCGCTCGTTCGCGATCGACTGCGCCACTTTCGACGCCCGCCGGTGCCGTCCCTCGATGACGCAGAGGCCACGATCATCACCTTTGGCAAGTTCCACGACCACACGCTCGGCCAGATCGCGGCCTTCGAGCCCTCGTATATCGACTGGGTCGCGGGGACCGTCAGCCACGACCCCGATCTCGTGGCGGCCGCACGGGTGATCCAGGGCGAGCTCGATCGCCGCGGCGTGGCCCGGCGATCGCATCCAACCCCTGAGCGTCGCGGCCGCTCGGCCTGATCGCCGACCGCACAACGCGCGATCGCCCTCCGATTCCGGAGGGCGATCAAGACGCTGGATGAAGTTCGAGCGATAACTGCTGCCAACCCGACGGTCACCAGGCCTGCTGGCCGATGTCCAGTTACTCGGCTCGTGAGCCGGATCCGAGATCGTCGCCCCGAACGTGCCTCAGGACGAGTGTCCGTCTCCGGTTCCGTGACCGACGCCCCAGGTTCTCCCAGTAGGATCGCGGGTCGGCGTGATCGGACGGTACGCCCGGCAACCGCGGAGGGGCAATGGCCCCATCCTCCCGTTTTGCTACGGGCGATGGTCGGGCGCACCGGCGCACCGAACCGGGACGCACGTACCAGGTGCCGACGTGCACCGCGATGGCGCCGACGCGCACCGATCGCCGAGCGGATAGTCTGCCTGGCATGCCCTCGATCGCGGCGCATCTCGACCGCCGCCTGCTCCTCGCTGCCATTGTCGTGATGGGCGTCGCATGTGGTGGCGAGGCGCCGCCATCGTTCGACCCGACCGGGCCATGCATCACGGACGGTGCGGCACCGGGCGCCTACCCGGATCTCGAGGCACGCCTGCCCACGAGCTACCGCGACGCCGAGCCGATGGAGGTCGACTCCGGTCGGAACTGCAGCGCCGAGAAGCTCGGGTTGCTCGCCGAGCTAGGGTACGACGAGGTCCGTCATGCGGGCGCCACCTGGAGCTTTGGCGGCGAACGCGCCCTCGTGCTTGCCGTCTTCAGCGCGCCGGGTCTGGAAGCGAGCGAGGTCGCGGACTTCTACGCAGAGAGTGCTCGGACGACCCCTCGAATGGTGATCCTCGCGGAAACGGAGCCGAGGATCGCCGGGCGCCCCGGCCGGCGCCTGGACGCCAAGCGAGTCGAGCGCCTCCAGACGGTCGTCGTCTGGCCCGCCGCAGATCCAGACGTCGTCAACGTCGTGGTCAGCAACGATCTGCCCGAAGCACGCATCCAGGAGGCGATCGACGCATTCGGGGCGGGCTGATGCAGGCTGCTAGAGTCCCGCACATGACCGACGACTGGTCCGCTCGCCGCCACGCGTGGGAGACCGAGCGACTCGACCCGACCTTGCGCAGGGCGGCGGAGCGGAAGCCGCGCTTCTCGACGATCAGTGACACGGAGATCGAGCGGCTATACGGCCCGTGGTCGTCGCCTGAACGCTCCGCCGACCCGCTCGCCGGGATTGGGTTCCCCGGCGAGCCACCCTTTACCCGCGGCATCCACCCGACCGGCTATCGAAGCCGCCTCTGGACGATGCGCATGTTCGCGGGGTTTGGCGCGGCCGAGGACACCAACGCGCGCTTCCGCCAGCTCCTCGCAGCAGGCCAGACCGGGCTGTCGATTGCTTACGACATGCCGACGCTCTACGGCTACGACACCGACGATCCAGAAGCGGAAGGGGAGTTCGGTACGTGCGGCGTTGCCGTGAGCTCCCTCGCCGACATGGAAGTCCTCCTCGCCGGTCTGCCGCTCGAGAGGATCTCCACGTCGATGACGATCAACTCGCCGGCCGCGCCGATCTGGGCGATGTATATCGTCGCTGCCGAGAAGGCCGGCGTGCCCCGGGATCGGCTGGAGGGCACCACCCAGAACGACATTCTCAAGGAGTTCATCGCCCAGAAGGAGTACCTGTTCCCACCGGCCCCGTCGCTCCGCCTCGTCACCGACACGATCGAGTTCGGAACCCGCGAGCTGCCGCGCTGGAACACCGTCTCGATCAGCGGCTACCACATCCGCGAGGCGGGGTCGACGGCGATCCAGGAGCTCGCGTTCACGATCGCGGACGGGATGGCCTACGTTGAAGCTGCCCTGGCCCGTGGTCTCCGGATCGACGACTTCGCGCCGCGGCTCTCATTCTTCTTCAACAGCCACAGCGACTTCTTCGAGGAGATCGCCAAGTTCCGAGCGTCACGCCGGATCTGGCACCGGCTGATGACCGAGCGTTACCACGCGGAGAACGAACGGTCGGCCTGGATGCGCTTCCACACGCAGACCGCGGGTGTCTCGCTGACCCCACAGCAGCCGCTCAACAACCTGACCCGTGTCGCATTGCAGGCCCTCGCCGCGGTGCTCGGCGGGACACAGTCGCTCCACACCGACGCCTACGACGAGGCGCTCGCGGTGCCGACGGCGGAAGCGGCACTCCTTGCCCTTCGGCAGCAGCAGATCATCGCCGAGGAAAGCGGCGTGGACGCCACGGTGGACCCGCTTGGTGGCTCCTGGTTCGTTGAAGCCCTGACCGACGAGACAGAGGCCGCGGTCCTCCGCTACCTCGACGAGATCGATCGCCGTGGCGGGATGGTCGCCGCCGTCACCGAGGGGTATCCCCAGCGCGAGATCGCCGATGCCGCCTATCGATACCAGCGCGAGTTCGATGCCGGGGAACGCCGGGTCGTCGGCATCAATGCGTACGCCGACGAGTCCGAGGAGACGCCGATCCCCGTGCTGGCCGTGCCAGCGGGCTCGCTCGAACGCCACATGGCCAGGCTCGAGCGCACCCGGCGGGATCGTGACGCGTCTGCGGTCGCGGCGGCGCTGGCAGGCCTGCGCGACGCGGCCTCACGACCCGAGTCGAGCGAGACCAACCTGATGCCCCACTTCCTGCGCTGCGCCGAGGCATACGCGACCCTCGGCGAACAATGTGGCGTCCTGCGGGAGGTCTTCGGGGAGTACCGCGAGCCGGTAGCCGTCTAGCTCCGCGCGCCGTTAGGTCGTCCGGTGCCCGAACCAGCGGCCCTCAGGTCCGCCGGGTGACCAGTGCTGCCGTGGCGACGGCCACGAGCCAACCGAGCAACACCTCGATCGGCGGCCCGACAACTGCGAGAAGGACCGCGAGCAGGCCGCCGACCAAGAGGGTCGCCTCGGAGCGGGCCCACGCCCGTCCGGCCGGGCCGAACCGCTCCCGTCGGATCTGTTGCCGTTCGGATGCATCCGCGGCGCGCCAGCTCCCGACTCCGCGCGAGTAGATCGCAAACGCAGCGAGGATCGGGATGAGGGCGCCCAGCACATGCGGCCCGAGCCAGACGAACCCGTCGTTGACCGCCTGCAGTCCCGCCGCGCGCAGGCCGACGGCGACGACCGATCCGAGCCCGTCGATCGGTCCGCTCACGAGCTCGTGTCCCGGGACGCGCGCCCAGATACGTGCAACAGCATCGCCGCTCGTCGCGAGCGAGACACCTGGCGTGACGGCCGGCAGCAGGGCCAGGACGACTGCCCCGACACCTGTCGCGAACGAGATCCACCGCCACCCGAGCAGCAGACCGACCCTTCGCCGTCGACGCTCGATCCGGACGGCTCGATCGAGCCGCGATCGGTAGAACCGCGAGGCCGAACCATCGCCGCCCGGGTCATCGATGTGGCGGATCAGCGGGACGAGAAAACCCTCGTCGTTCCGCCAGTAGCCGTCGTGATCCGCGCCCATGTGCATCAGGTTGGTGACCGGTCGGCTCTCGACCTGGATTGGGGAGGCGGGGGCACCATCGACAACCGTCTCGACGGCGACGAGAGGGCTGTCTGCAACGGCCGTGAGCGGGCCTGCCGGTGCCGGATCGTAGGATGCCCAGAAGTCGACCCAGCGAAGCCCCGGTCGGGCCGCACCCAGGTCGCCGCGGATCGGGTTGCCGGCCACGAAGGGGCCGGTCGTCTGTTCCAGCCGCCACCCGAGCGAGAGACCCTGGCCGAGCGTGATGAGCTTGCTCACCGGCAGATCGCGGTACGCCTCATCGAGGAGCGTCGAGTAGCTGACAATCGCGCCGCCGGAGTGCGCGATCAGCACGACCTCGTCGCATCCTCGATCGCGAACCCAGCGGATCGCTTCGGCCAGGCGTTCGCGGACGATGGCCGCCTGGACCGGATCGTCGAGCAAGACCGGAAGGTCGCCGAACGCACTCATTAGCTGGGCGTCGAGACTGGCGAGCTCCGCGCGTTCGCGGATCGTCTTGATCGGCACTGCACGGAGCGGGGCATAGATCGCGAGCGCGAGGATGCTCGCGCCGGTCGCGATCGCGCTCAACAGACCGCGGACCAGCTGCCCCTGCCAGACGCGATCGAGCCAGTCGATCCATCGCCACCGGATGCTGTCGGACTGGCCGAGCTCGGCGATCTCGCGCGTGATCCGCGCGTCCCACGGTTGGGGCTGCTCGCTGATGATCCTCTCGAGCCGTCTGGCGCGCATGTCCTCGCGGAGCCCGTATCCGGCCGTGATTCCGCGCACGATCGCCCCGATGTGGCTCTGGAGATAGCGCATCGCCTGGGCGAAGGCCGGCGCGCGGACACGCCCGGCCCAATACGCTTCGGTGAGGAGCCAGCGGGTCGCCGGATGGTCGTTATCTGTGGCGGGGATCGAGAGCCGAACCCAGGCTCGCTCGTCCCATCCGTCGCTTCGTTCGATGCCCGCCGCGTCGACCGGGTCCTCGCCGATGGCGTGCGTGGGGTCGGTGGCGCCTTCGTCGTATTCGCGACGCCACTCAGCGAGCATCTCGACGATCGGGTTGGCCCAGTTCAGGAGCGTCTCGCGAGGAGGCTGGGTGCCGATGCCGTGGACGAAGACGACGCCGATTGACCGGACGGCGTCGGCGGCTTCGGGCGACTCCGGACCGGGTCGACCCGCGATGGACCGCGCGACCCGGACCACGGAGGACCGGCTGGGCATGGCCCGAGTGTAGCCGGCCACCCGGGCGGGCTACTATTCCGGGATGTACCTGGACTCGCTCGAGTTCCTCGAGGAAGAACGCGACGCCTGGGCACCGTTCGAGGCGCTCGCGAGCCTGACGGACGAGCAGCTGTCGATCCCGGTCCCGGCCGCGCACGGCTGGTCCGGGCGCGTCCTGATGGCGCACCTGCTCGAGTACCAGGAGATCGCGGTCGCCGTGGCCACCGAGCTCGCGGTCAACGACACGAGCCCGACCATGGCCCGGGTCGACGCCGACTGGGACACGCGCGACGGCGATGTGATCAACGCGGAGGTCGACGCGAAGTGGGCAGCCCGCTCCATGGAGGAGATCCGCGAGCGGTTTCGGACCGTGCCCGGCGAGCTGCGCGGCTACCTGACGGTCGTCCCCGAGACCCGCTGGCTCAAGCATGCGGAACATCGGCGTTTCTTCCTCGAGGAAACGACCGAACACTACGAGGACCACCGC